>CAZFPG010000058.1:9919-12565 GCA_964521055.1 uncultured Marinobacter sp. | reverse complement strand
CGCATCATAAAGCGGCTCAATACTGCCACCCGGCACCCCAAATACATACTCCACGCCCAAACGCTCGAGATAGCGCAGAATCAGGTCACCGTTCTCGAACATCTAGTATCCTTCTAGTGTATGTATTGTATAAGCAGGGGGCAGAAGGCAATACACCGCTACTGGTATCACTCCAGTGGCCGTGGCATTGAAATCCCGTATCCCTGCGCATAATCAATACCCAGTTCAACCAGCCGTGCCCTGACGTCGTCGTTTTCCACAAACTCGGCAACAGTCTTGAGCCCGGTGGCGTGGCCAATACGGTTGCAGGCGTCAACAATGGCCATATCGATTGGGTCGTCCAACAGGTTACGGACGAACCCACCATCAATCTTCAGATAGTCTACCGGTAGGGCTTTCAAATAGGAAAATGAACTCATACCGGCCCCAAAGTCATCCAGGGCGAACTTGAAGCCCCTTTTTTTGGCGGAATTGATGAACTGTTGGGTCGCGTTCAGGTTGGCGATGGCTGAGGTTTCCGTAATTTCAAAACAGATACGTTCCGGCTTCAGTTTATATCGTTCGGCCATTCGGCTGATATACAGGAACAGCTCAAGTTCGTTGAATGAGCTTCCGGAGAGGTTGATAAAAAACGTTCCCGTTTTCTTGCGGCCGAGGGCGGTACGGTCAAGGTACTGGAACGCCATCTCAATGACTTTCCGGTCGATCCTGGTCATCAGGTTGAAGCGCTCCGCTGCCGGAATAAAAGCGCCTGGCGGGATGGTGTCGCCCCCTTCAATCATCCGGACCAGGAATTCCGCCCGGTACCCGTCGGCTGCGCCGGCGTGGAGTGCAACCATCTCCTGCTGCCAAAGGCAAAAACTGTTGTTCTGCAGCGCCTGCTGGATGCGGCTGGTCCAGTCCATATCGCTCTGGCGCTTCCGCATCTCCACATCGTCTGTTTCGTATAGCTGGACGTTATTGCGGCCGCGGTCCTTTGCAGCGTAGCAGGCCAGGTCGGCATGGCTGAGCAGCTCGCCGGCACTGTCGTAGTGACTGTTAATCAGCACCATGCCGATACTGAGGGATACGGAGAACGGTCTGTTTTGCCATACAAACCGATAGTCACTGACCACTTCGCACAGTTTTTCAGCAACTTTCTGCGCGTGAAGCGTGTCACAGCCGCGCAGGAGTACCCCAAACTCATCACCGCCCAGCCGGGCGAGCGTATCGTCGGTCCGGATTTGCTGGGAAAGCAACGCCGCAACCTGTTTTAGCAGGTGATCACCGGCCACGTGGCCACAGGTGTCGTTGATAACCTTGAACTGGTCAAGGTCAAGGTACAGCAGCACGTGCTGCTGTCCCGTGCTGTGGGTGTCTTCCAGCGCCTGGACCAGTCGACGTTCGAACTCGCGGCGGTTGATAAGATCGGTCAGGCTGTCGTGGTACGCCATGTGCTCAAGGGCGCTCTCGGCCATGCGCTTGGCCTGGCGCATGGAACCCTCCCGCACTTCACGATCAATGGCGGGGACCAGCCGGGACAGATTGTCCTTCATGATGTAATCCTGGGCACCGGCTTTCATGGCCAGGACGGCAACGCCCTCGCCGATCATTCCGGAGACAATAATCACCGGCAGGTCCCTACAGTACTTCCGGGTCAGCTCCAATACCCGAAAAGAGGAAAACCCGGGCATGCTGTGATCGGTTATTACAATGTCCCATTTGCCCCGGCGAAGGGCCTGGATCAGGCTATCCTCGTTCCCAACCAGTTCATGATAGGGGGTAACGCCTCCCTTGCACATCTCTCGCAGCAGAAGCAGGGCGTCGTCTTCCGAATCCTCGACGATCAACATTCGTAACGCGCTAGTAGTGTCTGTCAATGACCTTACCTTATCAAAACGAGCGGATTTCGCCTGCCTTGGGCACCTTGTTTACCGTAAGCCAGTAGCGGGCAAGCAACTTCATTTGTTCCGTAAATTCCCGGTAATTGATCGGCTTGGTAATAAAACTGTTGGCCCCGAGACGATAGGCCTCCAACAGGTCGGTTGGTTCGTCGGAGGAGGTTACGATCACCACGGGCAACCAGTTGGTGAGTGGCGAGGACCGGATACTCCTGAGCACCTCCAATCCACTGACCTTGGGAAGCTTTACATCAAGCAGAACAACACCGAGTGAGTCCAGGTTTTTACAGGGTGGCCTGGCGTCATTGCCAAACAGGTAATCCAGCGCCTCCTGCCCGTCTTCCAGTACGATCACAGGGCTGCCCTCGCTCGCGCTCTTGAGGGCGCGTACGGTCAGGACCTGATCATCCGGGTTATCTTCAATCACGAGGATTGAATGGCCATCCATGTTTTTATTTGTCCGTTCAATGAATTGCGTAAGATTACATACAGTTTAGCCCTGATCCCCGGATACAGGCAACTTCACAATAAAACTCGCGCCCTTGCCCACCTCGGAAGTCGCGGTTATATCGCCGTGATGCCGACGGACTACCCGGTAAACAGTTGCCAGGCCAATGCCGGTGCCACCAAAATCCGACGGCGTGTGAAGACGGTTGAAGGCGACAAAAAGTTTGTCGATATACCGCATATCAAAGCCAACGCCGTTATCCCTTACCTCAATGGCAAGCCAGCGCCCGTCCTGCCGTGCTGTTACTTCTATGACTCG
>CAZFPG010000058.1:6837-9819 GCA_964521055.1 uncultured Marinobacter sp. | reverse complement strand
AACCCGTCGATGAGCCCCGCCATTCTTACGCTAGCGGCGCGAATTCGCTGCAGGTAATCCCTGCCGGTCTCATTAAGCTGGTCACCACAGTCTTCCTCCATTGCCTGTCCAAACCCTTCCACGGCTCTCAGCGGCTGCCTCAGGTCGTGGGAGACCGAATAACTGAACGCTTCCAACTCCCTGTTGGCCATGCTCAGTTCCCTGGTCCTGGCGTCGACAGTCCGCTCCAGGCTGTCGCGACTATCCAGGATGCGGCGATTCTGCTGCTGGATCGTGCCAATCATTTCGTTGAAGGTGTTTCCCAGCCGCCCAAGTTCGTCGGTACCGGATACCGGCGCACGAATGGAGTAATCGTGGTCCTGGGCGATACGCTCGGCGGTTTCCGAGAGTTTCAGAATGGGCTCTGAAACGATTCGCTGGAGTCTGAGCGCCAGGAACACCAGGGCAATCAGGATAACGGCCCCAACACCGACGGCCACGAACACGAAAGTCCGTATGTGACCGCGCAACACTTCAAGGTGCGATGTGAGAAGTAGCTGCCCGACAACTTCGTTATCAAGGGCTACGGGCATCAGCAGCCGATAGACATCATCCACAAACCCCACTTCCAACTGTTGATCAAGGGGCGGGCACCGTTGTTGATCAGTGCTGGCCAGGGAAGACATCACGTTCCCCTGCTGGTCGTAGACACATGCCTGCCGGATGGTCTGGATGCGTTCAAGACTGGAGATAATGTTGCCAAGCTGCTCGTTATCACCAAACACCAGCGCGGCGGCGGATTGCTCGACGAGAATGCCTGCAATGACATGAAGCTCGGACTCAAGCTGTTTCCGGTAGTTCCGGTTTTCAACGAAGATAAGGCTGGCACAGACCAGGGCAATTCCCAGTGCGCTGGTGAATAATGTCAGGAAGAGCAGCTTGGTTTTAAGCCGCCAGTAGCGCCAGCGGCCGATCATCGAACCACCCTCACTGCCAGCTCCAGAAGCCTGGAATTAATGGTAAGGCCTGCCTCCTCCGCGGCTTTCAGGCTGATTTCAAAGCGAATGACGTTGCCCTGCTTGAGATAGCCGATCATCCCTCCATTGCGAACAAAATCCGGTAGGTCACTGACGGTAAGAATGCCATTCAGTTGTGCCAGTTCGAGCAGTTTTCCCAGGTCGCGGGATTGCGACTGGCCTATATACAGCACATCGCAGCCTGCAAGGCTTTCGGTGTTGTCGGGATACAGGAGCTCGATGTCTTTGCCCTGGGACTTGCGGTCCCGGAGAGGGTCCAACAGGTCCTCGAATGGGTCATCTCCGAAAATGCACACTTCAAGGGGCTCGGAAGTATTTTCTGTCTGTGTGTGAGGCCAACTTACAAAGCGTGTAAAGTTGTAGAGAAAGGCTGCTTTGACTTCGTATTCCGAGCGGATGGACGCGTGCGCAGACACCAGGCCGAGACAAAGGCTGAGAATTAGGGAAACAAAGTATTTCAGGTGATCCCTCACAAGTCGGCCACGAAGCGAATAGTCATATTGGAGAATGAAGCAAATGGGAATCCGACACTTACCGAAGACTAGCACCCGCTCGGCTGCCGTCAACCCGATGCCGGATCTGCACCCCACCCATACATCCAACCTGTATCTGCTCCAAGAATACCTGACAAATAGAATTTCGTGGAACATAGAACGTGAATTATGACACTTTAAGTGGCTCTAAGTGACTCTACCGGAAAAGGTGCTTCAGTCTCGCCTGAGCACATTGCTTTGGGAACGCCGTTCGCTGACGGCCGGTGAAGAGCAAAGTCACTGGTTCATGCCGGCGGATTTCATTTTCATCTTCCTATAAATATGAACGATGACTACAATGAAACCATTCCCGGACCGCTTATAAAGGCCGTCCATGGACATTATATGAGCCCGGTATTCGTAGAATATGAATATAAAGCTGGACAGACTTAAATCCTTTCTTCTTGTCGCAGAAGAATCCAACCTGACTCGGGCAGCGGCCCGCCGCCATTCGACACCGTCGGCCGTCAGCGAGCATCTTCGCCAGCTCGAGGACGAGTTCCAGGTTCTGTTATTCGAACGAAGCAAACAGGGCATGAGTCTCACCGCTGCCGGTGAACGGCTGCTGATGCCGGTTCGCCAGGTGTTCTCAGCGGTAGAGGACGTACGTAACACCGCGCTCTCTCTGCGTTCAGTGCCGAACGCCACCGTTCGTCTTGGCCTGAATTCCCCTCCGGAATACCTTCGGGTGGACGAGGTCCTGCGCCAGAAGACGGCTACCCTGCCCCACCTCAACCTGGAAATGAAAACCCGGTCGTCAACCCAAATCATTGAGCAGATACTCTCCGATGAGCTTGACCTGGGCTATGTATACGGAAACTGGAATGACCCGCGGCTCAGGATCATACCGCTAAACCCGGTGCGTGTTTCCGTGATCGGCCCTGCGGATTCAGGTGTAGATACACTGCCCGAAGATTTTGACTCGCGCCGGCGCCTCCCCTGGATCTGGCCCAACAGGGACTGCCCTTTCTTTGATTTCATGGGCGAACTGCTCGGGCCGCAGGCAAGCCTTTCAGAAGCCGCCACCAGCTCGGACGATGAGTACTCCACGGTGGTGATGGTGAAATCCGGTATGGGTTTTGGCCTTGTTGAGCGGGATTTTGCGCAGCAATCGCAAAAGCGGGGGGCGATTCGACTGTTTGATGAGCCGGAGTTCGTTACACACCTGAGCCTGATATGCGGTGTGCGCAGCTATGAACGTGCCGAACTGCGGGCAATGTTTGACCTTATTGTGGGGGAGTGGCGGCGGTAACGGCTTTTCATGCCTTGGTGAACTTGTTTACCGAACTGATCTCCTCCCCGTTCCAGATAAACTCGAAATGCGCACTCTGGATAATGCTGCGGACGTGCCGTGGCGTGAACAGGCCCCAGCATGTGGCGCCGGGCTTTCTTACGGAGTGATACTGCAGCCCCTCGGAACCCGCCTGGTAAAG
>CAZFPG010000058.1:0-6737 GCA_964521055.1 uncultured Marinobacter sp. | reverse complement strand
CTCCGTCTGCAAACGGGGATTGGTCATCGCCTGGAGCTCATAAAGGGCTTCAAACTCGTCTTCATCCGCCACATCGTCAAACAGGCTGATAGGCGGGAATTTCGAGTTGATCAGGCGATAGCCGGTGATGCTGTCCGGTTTGATAACCGGTGGCAGTTCCTGGCTCACCAGAGGCCCCCACGCAGTACATCGATACGCTTGAAGGTTTCATAAAGCGCTGAGAACTGACCCGTGCTGATAATTTCCAGGGGGCTCTTGCCGTTAAAAAACGGATTGTCGTTCTTCAGGGACATAAAGCCGTAAACGTTTTTCGGATTCTCGAAGATCATCCGCAGGCACCCGTGGATATTCACCAGGTAGCTGAGCCGCTCGATCTGGTCATGGGTCAGGTTGGCCTGTTCCGGGTTCTTGCGGTACTTGTAGTACGCAGGGCGTGATATCTGCAGGATTTTCTGGACCTGCTCAGGAGAGCAGCCCCAGCGGTCCAGAATCGTGAATACGGTTTTCAGGCCCACGCCGGGGGTCCTGCTTTTCTCAATGGGCTGAAGTTTCTGTGCCTGGCTCATAGCCGATACCACCAACTAAGCATATCCAAGTGAATCAGTACAGTATCAGCGTACACCTTTAGTGTAAAATAGTCTACCCATAGACAACCTGCTATGCGCTCACTCGACGCTTTTCTCAGCCAGTTCGGCCAGGGTTTTGTGCTCACACTCTTTTTCCGCAAGGAACGAGTCCGATGAGTCGGTCAGGATATTGTCATCACTCATGAAACGACGCCCCAGCAGCGCCGGATAGGCAAACCTTCCACGGTCCGCAAGCGAAAATTCCGTTGTGTGGGAGGTTCCGGCAATACAGAACTCCATGTTGACCACGTAACGATTCTGGGAAGACGCGCCCTTGCGTTTGACTTTTACCGTACGCTCAACCGGTAAATTGAACTCAAGAATAATTTCTTCCGCCTCCTCCGCCTCTCCACCGCCATTGTCCTGGTCCTTGTGGTCGGCCAGCGGTAACTGGAAACTCACCCATTTCTCATCACCTTTCTCGTAGGATTCTATATTGACGGCGTGCAGGGATGAGGTTTTGGCACCCGTATCCAGCCGTGCTTTCAGGCGCAGGCCGGTTTCCTCAAGTACTATCCATTCCACATACCCCAGCCTTTCCGGAACGCTGTTCTCGTCACTATGGGCGTTCGCCAGGAGCATTGCGGGACCAAGCATAAACATGGCGGCGATAGACTTCACTGAAACTGGCAGCATTATGGGGCCTCTTTGGCGAAGTGTCTGAGTTCGGGGAAGAAACGCAGAAAACGAGTTTCCAGTTCCTGATCGTGTTCTTCGATTTCTTCAATAATCCCGCTGAAAGCATTCCTGAAACGGATACGGCCGGCTACGCGGTCCAGAGCATATCCAATGTTTTCAAGGTTCATGTAGGAGTGAAACCAGTCGTGATGGACAATCTGTTGCGTTACCCGCTGCATGGGTTCGGGCATCAATGACGAGTTGGCATCAAGCTCCCGGTAAACCTGATCAATAAAGGTATCCGGGTTCATATGGCTGAAGCGTTGCCAGTTTCTTAACAGATAGTGATCGTAGAGGATATCCAGGGCAACGCCGGCAAAACGGCGCCTTTGTGCGGAAAAAAGCCGCTTGCTGGCCATAACCTCGGGATGGCGGTCAGTAAAGGCATCTACAGCGCGGTGGTGGTACAGCCCTTCCCTGACCCGGCTTGGCAGGTCTTCCGGAACAACGCCCCGGGCGAAATCCCCGAGCAGGCTTCCAACGCGGGCCTGTGGGTTATCCGGGGCAAGAAAAAGGTGCGCAAGGTGATTCAATCCGGCTCCTGTACTGATCTGGCGGCAGACAGACGCCTGCCGCACGGGGACCATGCCCGGAATCAACCGGATCAGAAGCTGAAGGTTACCCCCAGCCCAAGGCCGTCAACGGTAGCGCCGTTCTTGTCATAGTAACGCATGTACTCCAGGTTGCCAGCCACTTCCGGGGTCAGGTCGACGTTGACGCCCGCACCGTACGAGAAGTCTGTTTCATCTTCGGTTGTAGTACCCAGAACCGACTGGGCCTCCAGCTCGATACGGGTGAAGCCAAATACCAGGTAGGGCGTTGCAGGCGATTCGTTGGCCAGGTTGAGGGTGGCGTAGCCCCCGAAAAAGTTGTCCAGTGAATAATCAACGCCGTCGATGCGGTCGTCATCCACGCCGAAGCCGGCCCGGGCCTCCAGCCCGAAGAAAGGCGAAACCAGTCCTCCGACCTTGGCGGAGAGCGCACCCACATCCACCTCGTCACTGCCGTTCTCAATGTCGAGAAAGCTGTAGTTCAGGCCGGCGTACAGGCCGCCACCGCCGGACTTGTACATATCCGCAGCCGCAGTCTGGGATAGAGTCAGCGCCGAAACGGAGGCAAGGCCTAACATCAGTGCAATTGGTTTCTTCATCTTCAATGCTCCTTTTGGGTTCGTAACCACACTCACTAACGGAAGTTGCATCAGGCTGACGATAAACACCAGCTGTCGGGTCCTGATTTACGCGGAATTTACAGTGATTTAATAAACCTGTAAGGCCCTGACACTTCGGGGGTTCTACCTTGCGAAAGCGCCAGGCCGCCTGTATTCTGTCGCGATCTCTTTGTTCAGCCGGCTTGAGCATCTTTTGAGAAACCTGAACCCCGTAATCTTCATTATCAGCGTCATGTTTATACTTCTCAGTATTTTCATGACCTTGCCCGTGCTTCTTCTGGCAAACTCTCAGGCTCCGAACGCGCTGGCGTTTGCGGAATCTGCTGCTATCTGTTTTGGGGTAGGGCTGCTGGGCATACTGACTACCTACCGTCAGGCACGGGATCTCAAGCCCCGCTATATGTTCGTCCTCACCGTATCCAGCTGGTTTATCATCGCCCTGCTCTCCTCGATTCCCTTTTACCTCAGTGATCTGGAGCTGACACTGGCCGAGGCCGTGTTTGAAGGAACCTCCGGTATCACCACCACCGGCGCCACAGTACTGACAGGCCTGGACAGCATGGACAGGGATCTACTGCTCTGGCGCTCGATACTGCAATGGATAGGCGGCATCGGGATCATCGGCATGTTCGTCGCGGTCATGCCTTTCCTGCGTGTTGGCGGTATGCGGCTGTTTGCAACAGAGTCATCCGAGTGGACAGACAAGGCGCTTCCGAGGATGAAAACCCTCAGCCGGGGCCTGCTTATTGTCTATGTCGCATTTACAGTTATCGCAGTGACGACCTACTCGTTCTCAGGAATGAGCATTTTCGATGCCTTCAACCACGGATTGACCAGCATTGCCACCGGGGGGTTCTCCACCTCGGACATGTCCATGGGCAAGTTCGATTCAAACCTGATCCTGATGCAGGGAACGCTGTTCATGATCATTGGCAGCCTGCCGTTTTTCCTGTTTGTACGCGAGATGCACGGTCAGCGTGGAGTACTTTTCCGGGATCAGCAGGTGCGTCTGTTCCTGACCATATTGCTGGTGATTCCTGCCCTGCTCACCCTGTACCGCTGGTACGTCTCGCCAGCCGAATTCGACATGGTAAACGGCTATGTATCCACCCTGTTCAACGTGACATCGGTGGTTACCACAACCGGGTATGCATCCGAGGATTATTCTGCATGGGGGCCGCTGGCCTTTGTGCTGTTCTTCTTCCTGATGTTTGTGGGAGGGTGCTCCGGATCAACCGCCGGCGGGATGAAGATCTTCCGGTTTCAGCTCTCGCTGATTGTATTGCGGGAACAGCTGATGCGGCTGTTACACCCCAGGGCAGTATTCACACGGAACTACAATGGCCGCCCGGTGAGTGACGAAATTATTTCGTCGATGATCGCCTACACGTTCATCTTCCTGCTGTCCCTGCTGATCATTACAGTCTCGCTTGCCGCCCTGCAGCTCGATTTCATAACCAGCCTGTCCGGCGCGCTCACGGTACTCACCAATGTGGGGCCGGCGCTTGGCGGCACCATCGGCCCCGCCGGCACCTTTGCACCACTACCCGAAGCTGCCAAATGGATTCTATCGGTGGGGATGCTGATGGGGCGTCTGGAAATCCTGAGCGTGGTGATCGTGCTGTCGCCGGCATTCTGGCGCAGCTGAGGGCTTCCCTGACTCAGGTCGTCGCCTGCAATGGCCTACAGGATGTGCTCTCGTAAAAACTTCCCGATGTCCACGATTTCCTCAAGGCACACACTGTGCTCCATCGGAAAGGTTTGGTAGGACGGCTCAAAACCCAGCTCTTTCAGTTTCTCCACGCTCAACCGGCCAAGTGACTCCGGCACCATAGGGTCATGGGTGCCGTGGTAAATGCTGATGGGGATGCCGCGATTGGTGTCGGATATCTCAACCGTTTTTGCAGTGGCAAAGTAGGTAGACAGGGCCAGGATGCCCCCCAGCCGTTTGGGATAGCTCAGCCCCAACTCGTAGGCGATCGCGCCGCCCTGGGAAAATCCGGCAATCACGATGTTCTCACTCTTCACGCCACGTTCAATTTCCCGGTCCACCAGTTTTGCAACGGCATCGGACGAGGCCATCAGCTGGTCGGTATCCACCACCCGGTCGATGTCCATTGCCTTGATGTCATACCAGGCCGGCATGACCATGCCGCCATTGATGGTTACCGGCAGGTTGGGCGCATGGGGAAAGATAAAGCGAACGGCCGCATCAGCCGGCAAGCCCAGTTCGGGCACCACCGGTTCGAAATCATGGCCACTGGCACCCAGCCCATGGAGCCAGATAACGGCTGCGGTCGGGTTGGGCCTGGTTTCCAGTTCAATGTATTCAAGTTCTTGCACAAGGTACCTCGGGTATCAGGAATGTTCCGTTGATGAATCCGTTTTGCCGCTGTGGGCCTCCAGAGCAGTCACCACGGGGTTGGCGTACATGTCCAGCAGGTACGGGCGGATAGCGGGGTCACAGGCGTCCAGTCGCCGCTCCATTTCTGCTTCCGCCGCCTCAATTTCAGCCGCAGACCAGGCTTCCGCCGTTACCACTGCATCGCTCACACTCTCCCGTGTGGCGTGAGAATCCGGGTGGATGCCCCTTTGCTGGTAAGCCACAAGGTTAGACGTGTGCAGGTGATAATTGGCATGCATTTCACGGTCTATCCGTGCCGCCAGGTCCTTCGGATTGTCCTCGGCATTGACTATCGGAGCCCCGAAATGAACATGTACGTGCCCCTTGAAGCCAGTCAGGCCCCGCATGATCTGGTCAGTGTCTTCACCTTCCCTCTTGATGTACTCGCCGGTCCGGGCGCGCGTCTCCAGCTCACGTGCCTTGTCCACATCGCAGGGATCGTACTCATAGGCAATCGATACCGGCACGATGTTCAGTTGGTCCATGGCCTCGCCGAACGCCAGCCCGCTCTTCTTCTTGCTCATGTAGAACATCTTGATGATGGCAGGGTCGGTAAAATCAAGGCCGTTCTTCGCGCGGCCCTCACGCTGGGCTATCCAGATGCTTTCATTGTTGTCGATGCTGTGATTGATGAAGGAGGACAGCATGATGTAGGCATCACGCATCTCCCTTGGGCTGGTCATATTGCGGCGAACCACAAAGCTCTTGTTCAGCCGCATCATTTCCGCAAACACCCGGTTCGCCAGCAGGTTGTCACCAATGGCAATACGAGTAGTCCTGAAGCCGTTGATAAACAACAGGTAGTTCACCGACATGGGGTCGAATACAATGTCTCGATGATTGGAGATAAACAGATAGGCGCCGTTTTTATTCAGATTCTCCAATCCGCTGTGGGTGACCCGGGTGGTGGTTTTCTCCACCAACTCACCGACATAGCCTGAAAGCCGCGCCTGAAGATCATCGATGCGGGTGATGCCCGCAAAATGGCGGGCCAGCCAGCGCCTCACCCATAGCCTGAGAACAGCGGGCGCCCACTTTGCGAGCGTAGGCGACTTAAAGCGGCCAATCATATCCAGAAATTCCGGATCCCGAACCAGATTGTGGATCGCAGCTTCGGTCTCCTCGTCCGAATAAGGACGGATGGCATCAAATTCCTGCATGGAAATCCTGTTTGTTGTGTGCAGAAAAAAGCCGCATTGTAGCGGTAATAAGGTTTGTTTGTCTTCGCCGATTCCGTGACGGGATTCTGGTATCATTCACAGCCTGCCAGAACGGCACATTTTTCACCGTCAACCAACACCGCCGGCCAAGTCATGGATTTTGCAGAACTAAGCACAGAGCGCCCCCATGTTTCAGACCAGGACCCGGAAGAGGTCCTGCACCGCATATTCGGCTACGAGACCTTCAGGCCGCTTCAGGGCGACATAATCCGGGAAGTTGTGAACGGCGGCGATGCCCTGGTGCTGATGCCGACCGGCGGCGGCAAATCCCTCTGCTATCAGGTTCCGGCCCTTGTCCGCGCAGGCACCGCCATTGTTATCTCTCCACTCATTGCATTAATGCAGGATCAGGTAGCCGCCCTGAAGGAACTGGGTGTACGGGCCGCCTTCCTGAACTCCACCATGGATTTCGAGCAGGCCCGGGATACCGAAAACGCCCTGATGACCGGGGAACTGGACCTGCTTTATTGTGCACCGGAACGTTTGATCCAGCCGCGAACCCTGGATTTGCTGCACCACGCGTCCATTTCCCTGTTTGCCATCGACGAAGCCCATTGCGTGTCCCAGTGGGGCCACGATTTTCGTTCCGACTACCTGGAGTTGAGCCGGCTGGCACACGAATTCCCCGGCGTGCCCCG
>CAZFPG010000057.1:0-12613 GCA_964521055.1 uncultured Marinobacter sp. | reverse complement strand
AGGCTCTGAGCACTGGCGTCAAGGAGCGCCTCATCATTCGCAATACGGCTACCGAGCTCTCGGACGTCGATATCGAACGTGCTTTGAAGCGGCTGGACTCGCTCAAGTTTCACCCGCGGGAGGACAGCGCCAACATAGCGGTGATGATGGAAGCGGAACGAATGTTTTCTGAAGCCCTGGGGGAACAGAGACAATTGATCAGCGCCCTGATAATGGAGCTGGAAAACGCGATGGACTCTCAGGATTTGCAACGGGTGGACACAGTACGCACCGCCGTTGAACAGCGCCTGGATGCCATCCGCAAGCAATGGGGAATGTGGTGAACGCCTGGGAATATCTCGGCATTGAGCCGAACAGCGACAAGCGCACTATCAAGCTCGCTTACGCACGACGAGCAAAAGAATGCAATCCCGAGGACAAGCCTGACGAGTTCATGGCACTCCGCCAGGCCTATGAGACGGCTCTGAAGGCCATTTCGGCGCCGTCTCAGGTTGACCCTACTTTCTCATTTGCGGCGCCAGCAGCCTCGGCAACATCCCGGCCTTCCGTCGAGCCCGAGCCGCAACTCGAGCCTCAACCAATCTCAGAGGCTCCGCCGGTGCTGGCCGAACGCCCTGTGGTTGATGCCCGGGAGGTCCAGCGCCTGGCAGAAGAAATCGCGGCACTCGTTCAGCAAGCTGGAGACACCTCAAACCTCGAAGCGATGGAAGCGCTCCTGAACAATCCCCTCCTCGAAGTTCCGAGCATTCGGGATGACATCGGCCACCATGTTCTCAAGGTGCTTTGGCAACAGGTCTACAAAGCCGCCCCCCGAGGCTGTCCACTGGACCGAACCGTCATTCTGACATTGGACCGCAGATTTGGCTGGAGCAGCGACTACCGGGACGTGCCGGGCCTGCCCATGGACAATATTTACCTCCTTCTGGACGCCGCCCATGCCAGTGAAATCGAGAGCGGTAAACGTTTAGGCTGGAGATGGCTAGGCCGCTTGCTGGCGAATTCAAGGGGCCGCATCTCCCGGCTGGAGTGGCTGTTTGCTTTCGTGGTGCTGGTATTGGGGACGGTCGCGACGCTAAGCCTTATTCAGGGGGTGATGAATGTGCTGCCCGGAAACCCCTACCACGCAGAAATTTTCGTGGTCGTTCCTTTACTGGCAGCCATCTCGTTTTTCTGCTTTACCGTAAAGCGCAGTGTGGATGCCGGAGTGAACCCGATTGCGACCCTGATTTTCGGCTTTCTTTTCCCGGTTACGCTGCTTTTCTTTATTGCGGGGGTACCCAAGGAACACGCACGGCACGAAGACCCGAGGGTAAAATTCACAGACCCGCTCGATATGGCATTCTGGGATATCCGCGGAGACAAGAAGCGCTACGGTGTGGCGCAGCGGTTTGGTGTTTTCTTCAGGAAACTCTCACCCCGGTTTCTCTGGGGCCTGGGAGCCTACCTGCTTGTCGGCATAGGGGCTATCCCGATACTGACGTCCTGACGCCGGACGCGCTCCAGTAACCCAGTTCTCGGGTTCGGATCGCGAAGGCGGAGCGTGAATACGGCATTTAACCCCTGAGAGCCACAGGCGCTTCCCCACCGTTGGAAATTACCTCCCAAAAGTTATAGCTTTATAGGCAGGGAGGTGACGGGCCATGCGTCGGGAACATGTCCAGGAACCGGACGACAACTTGCCGGAACACAGCGAAGGCATCCGGGTAGGCCGGGAGTTGCTCGCGGCCACGAAGCCTTACGTTGAAAAATCTGCTGCCAAGAGCTGGTGGCTTGTCGGCTCTACCTTTGTGTTGATGATTGCCGCGTTGACCGCCGCCGGGCTGATCCAGTGGTGGCCTCTCAGGCTGGTGTTTTCGGCATTGGGGGCCCTGCTGATGGTGCGGGCCTTCATCACCTTTCACGATTACCTGCATCGCGCGATTCTTCAGGGCTCCCGTATCGCCTATTGGCTCTTCCACGGCTTTGGCGCCCTGATGCTGACGCCAACACGCTCCTGGCTTGCCAGCCACAATTATCACCACGGCCATGTGGGCCAGATTTCGGATACCAGTGTGGGCGCTTTTCCGCTGATAACCGCCCGTATGTGGCAGGAGGCAACGCCGTGGCAGCGCTTTACCTACCGCGCCCAGCGCAATCCCCTGGTGGTGCTGTTGAGCTACCCCGTTGTGTTTGGTTTGAATATTACGCTCATGCCCTTGCTGAAGAACCCCCGTAAACATATGGACTCCCTGACAGCACTGCTCAGTCATTTCGGGTTAATTGCAGTACTTTGGGTGCTGGGCGGGTTCAGCGTGGTGTTCTTTGTCGTCCTGCTGCCCATCACCCTGGCCTCTGCGATGGGGTGCTATCTGTTTTTTGCCCAGCACAGTTTCCGGCGCATGCTGATTGCCTCGCCCGAAGCCTGGACCTATTACCGGGGGGCCATGGAGTCTTCCAGTTACATGCGGATGAACAAGGTGATGCAGTGGTTTACCGGGAATATTGGCTACCACCATATCCACCATCTCAACGTTCGAATTCCCTTCTACCGACTGCCGGAAGTGATGGACGCCATACCTGAACTGCAATCACCGCTGGTAACGACCCTTGCACCGGGCGACATTGCAGACTGCTTCCGGTACGCGCTCTGGGATGAGGATAAACAACGCATGGTGTCCTATCGGGAGGCCGGCGGTTGAGCATCCGCGTCAGTGGACTTCAACATGGAACGAATGCGGTCAATGTGGACCTGGGAGTCTTTCGCCCGCAGGGAGATCGATGAAGGCGATTGTTTGCTTTCATTTTTGCTCATGGTCACGAGCAGGTTCTGGCGTTCTTCAAACATTCTCAAGGCAACCCAGAGCGTTTCTTCAATCTTTGCGGTTTGCTGGGTAAGCAGTGCCGAGGAGGTGAACGCATGGCCGGTATGGCAGCGGTACCTCAGAAGTTCTCCTTCCGCTATTTTCCATAATACCCCGCCACAGTCCGGGCAGTTGTATGGCACCTGATCACCGAGCGCCTCAACGGAGGGCAAATCGCTCAAAACCCGCTTTGCGATCTTTGCCTCGATCACTATGTCTTCCGGTACCGGTCCGCTCTCCGGCAGTTCTCTCTTTACAAGCTCGGACAGCAACGCCCCCATTCCGGCTATCGGCAAACAATAATCGGCGCCGACGTTCGATATGACCGACTGCGGCATGTCCGGGTAAGACGCATCTGCGGGATCCTGCGCAATGCAGACGCCGCCGCATCGTTTGATCGCCATCATGCCACTGGTGCCGTCGTCCAGGTAACCTGTCAGGATGATGCCTATTACCCGATTACCATAGGCTACGGCGGCGGTACGAAAGAGGGGATCAATCGCTGGCCGTGAACGATTTTCTCTGGCGCCTTTGGTAATGAGGATTCGGCCTTTATCGATCAGCATATGTTGATCGGATGGCGCCACATAAATATGGCCGTTTTCGAAGGTTTGATTGTCCTGCGCGTGTAAACAGGTAAGGCGACCACTCTCATTGAGAGCGTTGACGAGCGCTTCACCGGTGGTATGGGCGCCCATATGGTTGACGATGAAAACGGGGGCGGGAAGATCTTCGGGGAACTGGGCTACCAGTTCCTTTAACGCCGCCATGCCCCCGGCGGACGCTCCAACAACAATAGGCATTGGGTCACTGATTTGGTTCATCACCACCTCCATCCATGATGGCAGGCTTGAAATGTGGTCGTAGTCACTATAACCCCTGACCTCGGCAATCACAAAAGGGGCGGCGATTGTCGCGACAGAGTGTTCTCTCCCCGAACCAGCTCCACTATCAATAGCACAGCCACGCGAATGCGAGCACCAGCATGGGAGCCTGAGTCAGGTTACCTGATCAGGCGTGGATGCTTTGCAAGGTTCGGCGCAGGGCACCGAACCGGCGCCGGTATTGACCTGGAGTCAGCCCCACCTCCCGCCGAAACAGGCGGGAGAAAAAGCTCATATCCTCATACCCCACTTCCCCGGCAATGGCTTCGATGGACGTATCTGTCGACTCCAGTAGCTGTTTGGCTTCTTCCAGGCGCAAGGTGTGTACGTACTGAATGGGGGTCATGCCGGTGGCTTTCTGAAAGCGGCGCTTGAAAGAGCGTTCGGACAGACCACTCATCTGCATCATCGCAGCAACGGGAGAGCGGGTATCGTAATGCTCCGCCACCCAGGACTGACACTCTCCGATGACGGGATCGTTGGACTGTCGGGTGCGAGCCAACAGTGCATAGGGTTGTTGGCCGGCACTGTGCCAGTCGATCAGGTAGATTTTGGCCACTTCCTGTGCCTGTCGCAGACCCAGAGTGCGCGCAATCAAGTACAGGGCCAGATCCTGCCAGGAGGTGCCGCCACCGGCCATCACCAGCCGGTGCTCGTGGCCACTGACAACCAGGGAACGATTGGAGTGAACACGAACGGACGGGTAACGTTCGCGCATAACATCGCAGTAGCCCCAGTGACTGGTGGCATCCATATTGTTCAGAAGGCCGGCTTCCGCCAGCAGCAGGGTGCCTGAACACGCGGCAGCCAACAGCGTCCCCTTTTCATAACAGGCTTGAAGCCAGGCCAACTCCTGCTCGAACCGGCCCGCTACGGGCTCGTCTGGCGCGATAAACACATCCGGCAGGCAGATAATGTCCGGTGGTTGCTCCGCATTGATTTCCGCTTCCACTTCTACCCTGACGCCGTTACAGATAGTCGCAAAGCCGGTTTCCCTGCCCACAAGTCGGGGCTCATAAACGCCTTCCCCGGGCACACCGTGTTGCAGCAGGTGCCAGTCTCGCTGTACGGATTTAAACAGGTCGTACATGCCGAAAAGCGTACCTGAAGTGGATTCCGGCATGACAAGCAGAGCAACGAAAATCTTGTGTGTGTTCATTGAAGTCGAACGGTGGCAGAAACCGCCAAATTGGGTACTTTTTGACCTTAGCACTCGGATGGCAGCAAGGCTAGCCTGAAGCCTCCGTTGATCCTGATTGAAGGAAGAGCCCATGAACTCTTTAGCACAACCAACCCGAGAAACCTTTGACGACGAACGTTTCGCACAATACGAGGAACGCTACGTAAACGCCCTGAACGACGCCGGCATGTTGCTAATGGTGTCCATCGGTCACCGCCTGGAGCTGTTCGATACCATGTCCGGTGCCGGCCCCTTGAGCAGCTCTGCGTTAGCTCACAAAGCCGGTTTGCAGGAACGATATGTGCGCGAATGGTTGGGCGCGTTGGTGGCGGGCCGTGTTATTGAAAACGATCCCGAGACAAACACCTATTATCTGCCCAATGAGTGGGCCGCTCTCCTGTCCGGCGCGGCAGAGGTAACTATGGCGGTTTACGCCCAGTTCATACCACTGCTTGGCAAGGTGGAAGACGACATCCTGCACTGCTTCCGCGAGGGCGGCGGCGTGCCCTACGAGCGTTACGAGCGCTTCCACGAAGTGATGGCGGAAGACAGCAGCCAGACGGTGTTGGCAGCATTGTTCGATGCCATCCTGCCTCTGGCCGAAGACATCGAGCAGCGGCTGACCCAGGGCATCCGGGTGTTGGACCTGGGGTGCGGGCGCGGCAAGGCCCTGATCGAAATGGCCACACGCTATCCCGCCAGTACGTTCACCGGTTATGACCTGTCTGAGGAAGCCATACTATGGGCGCGAGGGGAAGCACAAAAGCGGGGGCTGCGGAATATCCGTTTCCAGGTACGTGACCTGACCGACTTCGATCAGATGGCACCGGAGGCGAGCTTTGAATTTATCACCACTTTCGATGCCATTCACGATCAGGCCAAACCGCTGAACGTGCTGACGGGCATTCGCAAGGCATTAACTCCAGACGGAGTCTATCTGGCCCAGGACGTACGCGGCACAAGCCACCACCATAGTGATGCGGACCACCCGATGGGGGCTTTTTTGTACGCGGTTTCCTGCATGCACTGCATGACCGTTTCTCTGGCTCAGGGGGGCGAGGGGCTGGGAACCATGTGGGGCAGGGAGCGGGCGCTGGATTATATGCAACGTGCGGGTTTCGGCAGAGTGGGCGTGTACGAACTGGAACACGATATCCAGAACGACTACTTTGTCTGTCGTCCCTGAATTATATTTTCCGGCGATTGAGCATCGAAAACACATTGTTTGCACCGAGCCTGGCAGGATGGGAGTTCACTGTTGTTGACGCTGACCGTAGTACTTGCCAGCCAATGCCGCTGCTGCCAGAAAAAATAAGCGAATCCTGCTACTGTAAACGTTGGCCCTGGCGCCCTGCCCCGGTAAATCTTCCGAACGTTGTAGGCTGCGCATTCCCGGCGCCACTCCAACGAGCCAATACCCCCAAGGAAATGATATGAACAACGAACCGGTTCTGTTTGCCCTGGAAGGTAGTGAGGAATTTGGTCATGCCGTGGCCTCACAGCTTGGCATTCGCCTGGCTGCCCATGAGGATCGCAACTTTGACGATGGCGAACACAAGTCCCGGCCACTGGACAGTGTGCGAAGCCGGGACGTCTACATTCTCCTCTCCCTGTTTGGCGAGGAAACCTCGAGCGTTAACGACAAGCTGATGCGCCTGCTGTTTTTCGTCGCGACGGCAAAAGATGCCGGTGCGAAGCGCGTCACCGCGTTGCTTCCCTATCTGGCCTATGCCCGTAAGGATCGCCGTGGAAAGAGCCAGGACCCGGTCACCACACGCTACGTGGCGCAACTGTTCGAAGTCATGGGCGTGGACTGCGTGGTGGCCCTGGAAGTCCACAACCAGGGCGCGTTCGACAACGCGTTCCGCTGCCAGACGGTACACCTGGAGGCCCACAGCCTCTTCGTGAACACACTTATAGACCGTGTGGGTAATGAGCCGGTGGTTATCGTTTCCCCCGACGCTGGGGGCACCAAGCGTGTGGACCGGTTTCGGGACGCCTGGGCGGATGCCGCCGGCGAACAGCCACCCACCGCCTTCCTGGAAAAACACCGCAGAGACGGCAAGGTAACTGGTGATGCCGTGGTTGGGGATATGACAGGCAGGGTTGCCATCATCGTCGACGATATGGTCGCCAGCGGCACCACCCTGCTGCGCGCTGCCGAAGCCTGCAGGAACAAGGGCGCCACCCGGGTTTTCGGGGTGATCACCCACGCCCTGTTCGGGCCGGGTTCGGAGCAGCTTTACCGCGCCGGGGCTATGGATCAGCTTTTCATTACAGACAGCGTTACCCCACAGCAGGAACCGGAGGCCCAGGGCCGTGTTACCGCCCTTCCGGTTGCCGGCCTGTTTGCACAGGCCGTTCGGGAGTTGCATACGGACTGACTATGTCCATCACTCGCGGGCAAGTCCGCATGGCATTGTTGGAACGCTCCAGCCCAACACTAGCGGACACCCGCAACTCACACCTCACTCCAGCGTTCCGCACCCAGCCAGTGGCACAAGACTGTGGAGCCTTTCGCTGTCACTTTTAATTCCCGACCGGCCTCACGCCGTCGCAGATAGCCATTGTCGAGCAGGTGACTGCAAATGCGCTGCCCCAAGGGGCCCGCTATGTGGAACCGTCGTTCACTCCAGTCAAGACATGGGCGACACAAAGGCATGGAATGAACAGATTGAGTCTGGTCGAACGACAAATCAATGGGCGCCAATACTGTCTGGAGCCGGTCTGTAAGACTCCCACCATCAGGTTCAAGCACAATGGCTTGCTCGGCCATCAAGTAGTCTGCAATGGCTACACCCAGGCGACCACCAAGATGGTCGTAACACATCCTTGCCCGTCTCATGCCGGGATCGCGAGGGCCAGTCTCAACCCTGGGCGGTTTCCTCCCTAATGCGGCGACCTGCATGATGCCCTCCAGCATTGCCGCCACTTCCCTTGACGCCAGGCGGTGATAGCGGTGCCGACCCTGTTTCAGCAATACCAGTAATCCCGCCTCGACCAGCAGCGACAGATGACCGCTGGCGGTCTGGGGAGCAACCCCTCCAATTCTCGCCAGTTCATGCGCGGTATACGCACGGCCGTCCATCAGCGCCAGCAACATGGTAGTGCGGGCCGGGACTCCCACTAGTGACGCTATTCGGGCAATTTCGTTTGTGTTCACGGGTTATGATGAGCCTTTGAATCGTTGGGCGCTGCTGACCGATCAGAAAGCCCATAATCTCGCACAACTTCCGCCACTCTCAATCGATAATCGGAAAAGATCTCACTCCGTCCTTTTGCCTGGGCCTTACGATGGGCCTCCATGTTCCGCCATTGCTCAATGGCGGCTTCGTCCCGCCAGAATGACAGGGACAACACCCGGCCAGGTTGCACGAGGCTTTCAAAACGCTCAATGGATATGAAGCCTTCTATCTGCTCTAAAAGTGGTGCCAACGCAGCTGCTTCATCGAGATACGCGGCGGTTTTCCCCGGGCGTGGTTCCAACTCAAATATCACTGCCAACATTTTATACCTCCTCCTGAACCGTAGGTCTGGATGCCTATTGTGCGACCTAATTCAATGCAAATGCTTCGCTGTGGACCGAAGTGAATCAGGAACCATCACCTGCTTTGAAAACCGCCAACTGGGCGTCGAAAGCGCGTTTGAAAGCCGGTCGCGCTTCGCCGCGGGCGACATAGGCCATGAGGTTCGGATAGTCGTTCAAAATGTCTGATCCGCCCAGCCTGCGTAGCACCTGTATCAATAAGGCTTCCATTTTTCTGGTTGCCCGGAAGTAATTCGTTAGCCTCAATCATTGCTCAAAGGGAAAATGGAACGCGAGTTCATGGTTGGTGACCGGCTCAGCGTGGCGGACTTCAACGCTGCCTATACACTGGACTGGGCGAACGAGGAGCAGATGCTGGAAGGCGCGCCGAGGTTGCGGGACTACCTGAAGACGATGTACGCCCGCCCCACGGCTCCGATAACCATCGGGGAAGCGTTCGCGGCGATGGAGCAAGAGCCCGCCCCATGAGACGGCATCCGAGGAAGCAGTATAGACAACCCCTGCTCTCGCCTCCGAATGTCTACCCGAATTAGAGCGTCACGCGGATATCCAGGGGGTGTTCGTCACAGTTGTCCCCCGGGCCGCCACGGTCGATGACCAGGAACTCTCCTTCGCGATCCAGGACGGACTGGATGGCATGCCAGGTGCCCGCGTGGTAGTTGACCCCCTGCCGACCATCGGTGACGAAAGCGCGCACGCTATCCGGGTCAATGGTATCCCCTGGCGGGGCGACCACAATCAGGAAACGCTCCCCGTGCATGGGTATGAACGCCTGGCTACCTTTGGGGTGACGTTCGAGAAAGCCAATGACCAACGGCACTTGCACCGGCTGGCTCACAAATAGGCTGATGAGGGGCCTGGAGCCCTCACCCAGGGTCTCAACTCTGGCCAGGTCGTGGTAGCGCTGGGTTCGCCCGCCATTGATGGGGAATGGCCTGGCGATCCGGCGGTCGATCACGTCCCCAAAGGTTGCGAAGGCGTCCGCTGTCAGCGGCTGGGCCTTGAGGTTCAGCATGATGGTCTCCTCCTACTGGCTCAGCGGGCACCGAAGCCGTTCAGCGTCATGTGGCGGTTAACATCCTTGTACAGCAGGTAGCGGAACTGGCCCGGGCCGCCGGCGTAACAGGCCTGGGGGCAGAAGGCACGCAGCCACATATAGTCGCCGGCCTCTACCTCAACCCAGTCTTTATTAAGCAGGTATACGGCTTTGCCTTCCAGTACGTACAGGCCGTGTTCCATCACGTGGGTTTCCGCGAACGGAATCACCCCGCCCGGCTGGAAGGTAACGATGTTCACGTGCATGTCGTGCCGCATGTCGCTCTGGTCCACAAAGCGGGTGGTGGCCCAGCAGCCGTTGGTATCGGGCATTTCGATTGGCTCTACATCGGCCTCGTTGGTGACGAAGGGCTCGGGAAGATCAATGCCATCAACGGCCTCGTAGGCTTTGCGGATCCAGTGAAACCGTACCGCTGACGGGGTCTCATTGCGCACCTGCCAGTTACTGCCCGGTGGAATGAAGGCATAGCCGCCCGGTGCCATCCTGTGGGTCTGTCCCGCCAGGGTCAGGGTCAGTTCGCCCTCCACCACAAACAGCACGGCTTCCGCTCCGGGGTCCACTTCCGGCCTGTCACTGCCGCCGCCAGGTGAGACTTCCATGATGTACTGGGAGAAGGTTTCCGCGAATCCGGACAGGGGGCGCGACAGGACCCACAGGCGAGTTCTGTCCCAGAACGGCAGGTAACTGGCGACGATGTCCCGCATCACGCCCTTCGGAATCACCGCGTAGGCTTCGGTGAATACCGCACGGTCCGTCAGCAACTGCGTCTGCGGCGGATGCCCGCCCGTTGGCGCGTAGTAGGGGGAGTGGGTCTGTCGGTTGGTCATCAAAGTGCTCCGGAATCAAAAGGATGGTGCTTTACCCAGTGCTGGGCGATGTCCACACGCCGTGTCACCCAGACATGATCGTGGGCCTCAATATGGTCAAGGAAGCGCTGAAGCCCCCGGAAGCGGCCCGGCCGGCCAATGAGCCTGCAATGCAGCCCCACGGAGAGCATCTTCGGCGTGTCTTTCCCCTCCTCGTACAACACATCGAAGGCGTCCCGCAGATACTCGAAGAAATGGTCTCCGGTATTGAACCCCTGCGGCGTGGCAAACCGCATGTCGTTGGTGTCCAGCGTGTAGGGAACGATCAGGTGGTTGTGCAGCTCGCCGCTGGAATCACTCTGGCGACTCCAGAATGGCAGATCGTCGCCGTAGTAATCGCTGTCGTACAGGAAGCTGCCTTCATCCATCAGCAACCGCCGCGTGTTGGGGCTGTCCCGGCCAGTGTACCAGCCTGAGGGCTTGTGACCGTACAGCTCCTGGAAGATGTCGATGGCACGCTGCATGTGCTCACGCTCGATCTCCTCGGGAATGCTCTGGTAGTGAATCCAGCGCCAGCCATGACAGGCCACTTCGTGGTTCAGCTCCCGGAATGCCTGCGCTACCTCGGGGTTGCGCTGCAGGGCCATGGCCACGCCGAATACCGTCAACGGAAGGCCACGGCGCTCAAATTCGTTCAGGATGCGCCATACCCCCGCCCGCGAGCCGTATTCGTAGATGGACTCCATGCTCATGTGCCGGTCGGCAAAAGGCTCGGCCCCCACGATCTCGGATAAAAAGCGCTCCGAGTGGCTGTCCCCGTGTAACACGCAGTTCTCGCCACCCTCCTCATAGTTGAGCACGAACTGAACGGCCACTCGCGCCTGGCCCGGCCAACGAACTTCCGGTAATGCACGGCCGTAGCCGATCAGGTCACGGGGGTATTCCGGCGTCATACTCATAGAAACGTGTCCTCAATCGAATCCGAGGGTTTGGTTGTGGGGCACTTACATCCTCGCTGTGAAATTATTGTATACGAAAAATCCGATTCCTGTGACAACTCGCCAACACCGCATGGTCAAAGACAGGGCCATGGCGTTGTTTACATAAAGAGCTATATAAGGCGCGAAAACACCGACCACTCCCCGTTTCTGCCATTTTTCTGCAACGAAAACTTGCACGCCAGGGGCCGTCGTTCTAAATTGTGTACAATTACATATTGCATTGTTCACAAAGCGTGTCAGCCGGGGAAATCATGCACATTCGAATCATCAACCCCAACACCACTCGCGCCATGACCGAAACCATCGGCACAGCGGCGAAAAACGTGGCGGCACCGGGTACCCGTATTACCGCCACCCAGCCCGCCAGCGGCCCGGTTTCCATCGAAAGCCATTTCGATGAAGCCATCAGCGCCGTGGGCGTTGCCGAGGAAGTGTTGGCCGGGGAACGCAGCGAAGACCCGGTCGATGCCTACGTTATCGCCTGCTTTGGCGACCCGGGCCTGCTGGCCGCCCGGGAGCTGACCCGGGCCCCGGTCATCGGCATTGCGGAAGCGGCGTTCCACGTCGCAACCATGATCAGCACCCGTTTTTCCGTTGTTACCACACTGGGCCGCACCGGCATCATCGCCGAGCACCTGCTGGAAAGTTATGGCTTCAGCCACCACTGCCGACGCGTGCGCGCAGCGGAAATCCCCGTGCTGGATCTGGAAGACAATGCGGAGATTGCGGTACAGCGCCTGGTTGAGGAATGCCGGAAGGCGAAAGAAGAAGACAACATTGGCGCCATCGTACTGGGCTGTGGAGGCATGGCGGACCTTACCGACTACCTCACCGAAGCGGTGGGCCTGCCCATCATCGAGGGGGTCACCGCAGCCGTCAAACTTGCCGAAGCTCTGGTTGGATTGAACCTGGGCACCAGCAAACACGGCGATCTGGCGTTTCCGCGCCCGAAACCGTTTACCGGTCGTTTTGAGAGCTTCTCTCACATGAACACTGAATAAAATAAAACAAGACTTAGCCACCAAGAGATCTGATGCAGTTCCAACTATAAAGCCCCACAAGCCACATCGGGGCACTCACATCTACCCACCAAGTACGGAGTGGACAATGACACTGCATGCACAACGGGGACGCCCATGAACAATCCTCAAACACAGACCCACCTTCAAGCCTCCTTCCAGGACGCGCCCGATACGGCCACCAAGGCGCTCGGGGATGAATCCCTAGCCCCCCAGAAAACCCGCATCATGGGGCGAACGTCCTACCTGCTGGCCTGGTTTGGGGGCTGCGTTTCCATC
>CAZFPG010000056.1:0-12698 GCA_964521055.1 uncultured Marinobacter sp. | reverse complement strand
CAGATCCCCAGCAGAGAACAGTCCTTATGCGGTACCTGCAAACCTTCAACCGCCGTTTGCGGCAGATTCGGGAAGCCGGGCAACTGTCCCGTTGGGATGTGGCTCAGATGTGCGGTGTCGACGAGGCCAGGGTCGCCGGCTGGGAAGCCACCGATGTCCGGCAGCGAAGCTACCCCGGCGTAACGGAACTCCTTGATCTGTGCCTCAGGACAGAAACACCCCTGGAAGACCTGCTGGACCTGGACGACACCGGCGACACCGGGCAACTGGAACTGCCCGGCCTGGCCTTCAGCCGGGGAGATGACCTGACTGCAGCGCTGAAAGAACTCGAAAAGGAGATCAACCGGGTCCAGCTGTCGGAAGAGGAGGTGGAACTGCTGCGCCGGTTCCGGAAAACTTCCGGTGAAAACCGGCGCATGGTGCTGCAGATCCTGGGTAAATAAGCCGCCTATTTGCTTTTCTTGTAGATATTCTCGTAAACGTAGTTGGTGGCTTCCACGAAGCCGTCAATGCTACCGCAGTCAAAGCGACGGCCCTTGAATTTGTAGGCCAGTACGCAGCCGTTCCTTGCCTGTTCCATCAACGCATCGGTAATCTGGACCTCGCCGTTCTTGCCCGGCGGCGTGCGTTCGATGATATCGAAAATATCCGGCGTAAGAATGTAGCGGCCGATGATGGCCAGGTTGCTGGGAGCATCTTCAGGTGCCGGTTTTTCAACCATGTCGGTAATGCGGTACAGGCCGTCCTTCATGGACTCGCCGGCGATCACCCCGTACTTGTGAGTCTCGTCTTCCGGCACTTCCTCGATCGCCACGATGGAACAGCGGAACTGGTTGTAAAGCTTGACCATCTGGGCCAGCACGCCCTCGCCGTCACTGTCCGCCACGCAGAAGTCATCCGCCAGTACCACCGCAAACGGGTTGTCACCCACCAGGTTGCGGCCGGTCAGGATGGCATGGCCCAGGCCCTTCATTTCATTCTGGCGGGTAAAGGCGAAGGAATTCTGATCGATCAGGTCGCGAATGGAGGTGAGCAGGTCTTCCTTGCCGGACCCGGCAATCTGGTGCTCCAGTTCGTAGCTGATGTCAAAGTGGTCTTCTATGGCACGTTTGCCACGCCCGGTGACGAACCCGAACTCGTGAACACCGGCCTCAGCGGCCTCCTCCACGCCGTACTGAACAAGGGGCTTGTTCACAATCGGCAGGATTTCCTTGGGCATGGCCTTGGTGGCCGGGAGAAAACGGGTGCCGTATCCGGCAACGGGGAAGAGACACTTCTTGATCATAACGTTCGTCCTTATAGTCGCTTGGGTCACGGCCTATTGTAAGTCAGTCATCCTTGAAGGCTGACTCACGAAGTGTGCCAAGTGTAACCAAGTTGTTGGTCTAAATGGAGGCCCGGGTACTGAAATGTAGAGATTGGTTAAAAAGCCAACCTGGTCACCTTCGCCATTGTCTGTTGATTTACATAGAAAAAACTTTCAGACATCGCTGTAACTATCTGTATTATCGACATATTAACTGTGTAAGTTTAGGCAACAGGCACTGGATTTATCCTCCCTTATGCAATACATTCCGTCATGAAAATTTCTTAAGAATAATCGGCTGTGCGTTCGCGTAGCGGCCGGCGCTACCTGGCGGGAATCTGACCATTGAAATTAGTCCTGTTCAATGCACTGCTCTGGTGCATTATCAGCCAATCGCTGTATGCCGATGAAAGTGGCTCCTGGCTACGCAACGGCTGGCAGCCATATTCCGGTAATTTTGCCGGCAATGTGGACGCATACAAGGAAGAACGTGAGCACTGGTTGCGGTCGCGACTGAAGTTCTCTGGCAAAACAGAGCTGAACACCGATGGCCGGGATGGTGCGCTGGGTTTGGCTGCAGACAATCTGGTTGGAAACAGTGACGCTATCGGGTTTGACTACCGTGATGCGCGATCCTACAAAGACGATACCGATTCCAGCGCTGCGTCCTTCCGCTACCGCTTCCCGGCCGGGGCCAACCAGTTGCGGGTTGAAGCCGCAAGATCCCGTTACGACCGCGCGGTCAGCAATGGCGAGCGCCGTTATAACGCCAGCGGTGAATCCCGGGTGCTGGGCCTGGGGGCCAGTCGGCCGCTGTTCTCCGGGTTTGGCATGGCCTTTGACGGCATCGCAAGGCACCGGGGCCGGAGCAGCGCATCCTTCGAAGAAGACAGTCTGGTATCAGAATCCCGTTACCAGCTCTCCTCCCTCGGCCTTGAGGCAAGCGGGGGCCATGATCTGGCCGCCGGCGTTGTTGCCAACACACGCATAACGGCGTTAAGTGGCCGTGAATTCCAGGCAACCGATTATCCCTTGCAGGACGACATGGCGGACGAAAGGGCGTTCTACAAAGTAGCGATGTCGGCTTCCCTTGAGCAGGAACTGTTCCAATGGAAATGGCAGGTGAATGGTCGCTACCAGTTTGCGGATGAAGACCTGCCGTCATCGGAGTACCTGACGGTTGCTGGCCCCTCCATGCTTACCGGTTTCAATGGCCAGTCGGTTTCGGTTGTCCGGGGCGGCTGGATTCGGCTGGATACCGCCAGTCCCACCTGGCCGATGCCATTTGTGGATGGCGTACTGTCCAGCGTGAATTTTGCTGTTTTGCAGGGATGGGTACCCTATTCAGGGGTACAGGCCGACCGCCAGGGCAGGGCCAGTGCCGGACAGGTGTCACTGAAGCTCCAGGGCCGCGCCTTTACCGCCAACGTCAGCGTGGGCCAGATGATCCGTGCCTCCACCACCGCCATGACAATCCCCGACCATCCGGACGTGCGGCTCTCACTGACCATGGGAATCTGACCCGACGCCTTACGAAGTTGTCACTTGAGTATATTTCGACCGCAGGTGCTACATTAGTACTCTAAGGACGTTATGAGGTCGGAGAACCATGCGCTCAGGGACAGGATTGCTCACGCTGCTTATGCTGCCGTGCTTTCTCTATACAGTGTCAGCCCAGGCTTTTGAATTCAGGGAGGTGGTCGATAAGGCCAAGGCCCTTGCCGAGGCAAAATACGAGCCGCCACCAGAAGTACCAGGAATTCTCAGAGACCTGAGTTACCAGGAATATCAGGGCATCCGGTTCAATCCGGAGGCCAGTCTCTGGCGCGAGGGTCTGTCCCGTTTTCGGGTCATGATGGTTCCCCCGGGGAATTTTTATACCCACACCGTAAAGCTTAACGAGATCGACGCTACCGGTGTCCGGCCCATCGCTTTTGACAAATCTGCCTACAGCTTCCCCGAGGACCTTGCCAAGCGAATACCCGCGGATCTTGGCCACGCCGGTTTCAAGCTTACCTACCCCCTGGGCAAGGGGACGGAGCAGAATCAGTTCCTGGTGTTTGCCGGGGCAAGCTACCTGCGGGGCGTCGGGGCGAACAACCGGTTCGGCATTTCCGCAAGAGGCATTGCCATAAACACCGGCCTGCCTGCTGGCGAGGAGTTTCCCTCGTTCGTTGAATTCTGGCTCGAGCGGCCCGGCGGCAGCAGCGACCGTATACGGGTTTACGGATTGCTGGACGGCCCCAGTGTGGCCGGAGCCTACCGTTTCGATATCAAACCCGGAGCTGACACCAGGATCGACGTCAGCGCCGAGCTCTTTTTCCGAAAATCGGTTGAACAGCCAGGCCTGGCGCCGCTCACCTCCATGTTCTATTACGGCGAGAACACCCCAAGGCCAGCGGGGGAATGGCGGCCACAGGTCCATGATTCAGACGGCTTGCTGATTCACGATAAAGGCAGTGGTGAGTGGTTGTGGCGCCCCCTTGTTAACCCTTCCCGCCTCAGCCTGAGTTACCTGCAGGTCAATCGCCTGGGGGGCTTCGGGCTGATTCAGAGAGACACCGCGTTCCACCACTTTGAAGACGCGGAAGCCCGTTACGACCTGCGCCCCAGCGCTTGGGTATCACCCCGGCCAAGCTGGTCCGACGGCGAAGTGGTACTGGTGGAGATCCCCACCAACTCGGAAACCAACGACAACATCGTCGCATTCTGGAAACCCGGCGAAGGCGGGGGCAAGGGAGAACACCGCAAGCTGGACTATACACTCAGCTTTGGCGGCAGCGACCTGGCCGGCCACGACACCGGCAGGGTCGTGAAGACCTTTGTGGGGGATGGCAGCCGCACCGGAGGTGGTGACGCGGCTAACGCCTATCGGATCATCGTCGATTTTGCCGGTGGGCCGCTGGATAAGCTCAAGCCGGACGCCGCGGTGGTCAGTGATGTCAGTGCAGGGGGCAGCAGCGACGACGCTGAGATCATCGAACACTATGTTGAATTCATCGAGGCAGACAACAACTGGCGCCTGTCCATGCTGATCCGGCCCGGCAGTGGAGCTCATCCGGTTTTCCGTGGCCAGTTACTGCTTGATGGGGAGCCTCTGACAGAAGTCTGGACCTACCCAATGTCGGAAGCTGCCAGGAATGGACCGAACGGATCATGACGGAACCGCGGATTCTGCCAGACGTCCTTTGCCAGCAGGCCCTGGAACGGGTGCTGATCTATCTGGGTGACGATGGTGTCGCATTGACAACGGATACCTGCAGGCAGGCCTTGCGTCTTGTGGACTCAGCTCTCGCAGAAGGTGCCGGTGCGGACCTGCCGGCCCGGTGTGTCAACGCTATCCCCGACTGCTTCGAACGCCCCTCCGAGACCATTCCGGATGCCAACCCGCCGCTGAAACGGGGGCACATCGGGTATGACTGATATGGCTGAATCAGCAGGGGCACTGGCCAGGAGACGCTCCGGGAGCTGGCGCCGGGTCGCCACGTTCAGGCGCTTCGTCATGACTCTCTTCGTGGTAGGGCAGACCCTCCTCGCCTGTTACTTCCTGCTTTGGGTTCTGCCTTACCACGGCGGCACGATGGTGGAGCTGGGGCTTCTGGTGCTGTTTGCGCTGCTGTACATGTGGATCGCCGTAGGCTTCTGGACCGCAGTGCTGGGGTTTGTGTTAAGGCTGGCCGGAGGTGACCGTTACAGTTTGCTGAAGCGACATGCCGGTGAGGAACTGGATGCCACACCGCTGGCCAGAACCGCCATCATCATGCCGATCTATCACGAACCCGTGCACTGGACGCTCAGCGGGCTCAAGGCGGTGTACCAGGACCTGGAGCGCTCGGGCCGTCTTGACCAGTTCGAATTCCATATTATCTCGGACAGCCGGGACCCGAATGTCTGGCTGGAGGAACAGGCCACCTGGTATCGCCTGTGCCGGGAACTGGGGGCGGAAGGGCGCCTGTTCTATCGCCGCCGGCGCGTGAACCTCAACTTCAAGAGTGGCAATGTTGCGGACTTCCTGCGCCGCTGGGGGCGCCGCTATCGTTACATGGTGGTGCTTGATGCCGACAGCCTGCTCAGTGCGGACACCATTGTGCGCATGGTGCAGTTGATGGAGCGGGAGCCGAATGTCGGGATATTGCAGACCGCGCCTTCCATTATCAACGGCCAGTCCCTCTTTGCCCGGGTACAGCAGTTTTCCAACCGGCTTTATTCCACCCTGTTTGCCACCGGTCTGGCAGCCATCCAGATGGGCGATGCGGCGTTCTGGGGGCATAACGCCATTATCCGCATCAAACCCTTCATGAAACACTGCGGCCTGCGCAAACTGCGCGGGTTCGGGCTGTTCCGGGGCCCGATCATGAGCCATGACTTCGTGGAGGCGGCCTACATGGGCAGGGCCGGGTACGAAGTGTGGCTGGAGCCGGGGCTGGGCAACAGTTTTGAAGAATCCCCGCCTACGCTCTCGGACGAATTATCCCGTGACAATCGCTGGTCCCGGGGCAATCTCCAGCACCTGTGGATTCTGCTCTTCGGGCGCAGGCTTCGCCTGGCTCATCGAATGGCACTGTTGAACGGCGTCATGGCCTATATGGCCTCGCCCCTGTGGCTGGCATTCCTGATCCTGACAACCGTGGAAGCGGTACAGATGACCGTTGCCAGCATCGACTACTTCCCGGAAGGGCACCAGGGATTGTTTCCGCTGTGGCCGGAATGGCGGCCGGAATGGGCGTTGGGCCTTGCATTAAGCACACTTTCGCTGCTGTTTATCCCCAAATTCCTGGCCATCCTGGATGCGGTTATCCACGGAACTGCCAGGCAGTTTGGCGGGGTTTTGCGGCTGTTTGTCAGCGTGTTGGCCGAGATTGTGGTGTCGGTACTACTCGCGCCGGTGCGAATGATGGCCCATAGCCGCTATGTGCTGGGGGCGCTGTTGAACCTGTCGCTCACCTGGGCCGGCCAGAACCGCACGCAGGAGACCACCTGGCGGGACGCCTTTGTAACCCAGTTTCCGGGGATGGTGGTGGCAATAGGTTGGTCCGCTTTCGCCTGGAGCATCGACCCCATGTTCTTTCTCTGGTCGCTGCCCGTGGCCATTCCACTGGTGCTGGCGGCCCCTACGTCGGTTTTACTCAGCCGCGTTGGCTACGGCCAGGCCCTGCGCAAGTGGGGCATGCTGGTGATACCGGAGGAGAGGGCGCCCGTAAAAGTGCTGGAGGATGCCCGGGCAGCCAGGCGCGACACAGGTAACACTTCTGCACTGACCTCGGTGGAAGAAGCCGTGGTCCGCCCCAGGCTCAACCGGCTCCATCAGGCCCTGGCACGAAATGTCCGTCTCGCCCGCCGGGGTGAACTGCTGGCGCTTCTGGTTGAGCGTTGCGGTCACGAAGGGCCTGGCTCACTGACCCGGAGTGAACTGAGCCACCTGTTTCGGGACCGGATGTCGCTGGCGGAACTGCACCAGCTTGCCTGGCAGTCGCCGCCGGACAGTTTCTGGGGCCGACGTATCAAGATGTTGGGCAAGCGGAGCTGATAATGGACAGACGTAACCTGATCAAAACCTTTGTTGCCCTGGTGGGCGCCCAGGCGCTGCCGCTTTCCGCGGTGATAACTGGGGGGCGGGCTCAGGCCGCGAAGCTGAGTGGTACCCGGCCGTTCAGTTATGGATGGCTCAAGGGGCACGCCAGGTCCCTGGCCGCAGAGCCCTGGCAGTCGCGGGAAGGGGATTTGCCTGAATCACTGCGGGACCTGTCCTGGGACGACTATCAGGCCATCCGGTTTCGTCCCGACAAAGCACTGTGGCGAGAAGACGACATCGCCTTCCGGGTCCAGTTGTTCCATCTCGGCCTGTATTTCAAGTCCCCGGTGCGCATTCATGAAGTGGAAAACGGGCAGGCCCGTGAGTTGGCCTATCAACCGGACTACTTCCGCTATGAGGGAGAGCAGCCTCTGGAAACACTGCCCGAGGACCTTGGCTACGCCGGCTTCCGGGTGCACTTCCACACTGACTATGAGAGGGACCTGGCCGCGTTTCTGGGCGCAAGCTACTTCCGTGCCGTGGGTTCTGATATGCAGTATGGCCTGTCTGCGAGAGGGCTGGCGATTAATACCGGCCTGGACCGCGAAGAGGAGTTTCCCCGGTTCTCTGCCTTCTGGCTGGAAAAACCGTCTCCGGGCAGCCATCAGTTGGTGGTCTATGCCTTGCTGGATTCCCCCAGCACTACCGGCGCCTACGCCTTCACCATGACCCCGGGGGCGAACATGGAGATGACAGTGGATGTGGCACTGTATCCCCGTAAGCCCATTGAACGGGTAGGAATCGCACCCCTGACCAGCATGTACCAGGCCGGCGAGAACGACCGCCGAATGGCCAACGACTGGCGCCCGGAAATTCACGATTCTGATGGGCTGGCGGTTCACAATGGACAGGGCGAGTGGCTCTGGCGGCCCCTGGTGAACCCGCGATCTGTAGTGGTAAACAGTTTTGTCGACAAAAACCCCATGGGCTTCGGCCTGCTACAGCGGGACCGGGAATTTGCCAACTACCAGGACGACGGCGTTTATTACGACAAACGCCCCAGCGCCTGGGTGGAGCCGCAGGGGGAATGGGGTGATGGCAGTGTAATGCTGGTTGAAATCCCCACCAAAGACGAAACTTTCGACAATATCGTCGCCTTCTGGAACCCGGAGGAGCCGCTGGAACCCGGAAACGAGTACCTGTACGCCTACACCCTGACCTGGGGCGCGGCACCACCGTATCAGCCGCGGGAACTGGCGACGGTGCAAGCCACACGCACCGGGATCGGCGGCGTCATTGGCCAGGAAAGAGAGTACTTCTCCTGGCGGTTTGCGGTGGATTTCGCTGGCGGACCGCTGCCGATGCTGTCCGATGACGCAGAGGTAGAACCAGTCATCACCGCCAGTCGTGGCCGGGTGGAGATTACTTCAGCCCGCCCCCTGTCCTCCATAGAGGGTTATCGGGCAATGTTTGACCTGGTACCTGATGATTCACTTGAGCCCATCGACCTGCGTCTGCAGTTGAAAATGGGCGAGCAGACCCTGACCGAAACCTGGCTGTACCAGTACACACCGCCGCCTGAACAAGAAAGGGCATAGCCATGGAAAATCGGAAAGATGAACCCGGGGGTGCGTCTGAACGTAGCCTCATGCCCAGGGTAAACGTTCGCAATACCGCCATGATTGTGCTCAGCTCCGTTGCGGCTCTGTATTTCATCTCCTGGGCCCAGGCCGTTCTGGTTCCCCTGGTGGGCGCCATCCTCATCAGCTACGCCCTGGATCCACTGGTGTCCGGGCTGGAAAGATTCCGCATTCCCCGCCCCCTCGGTGCCGCGCTGGTGTTGGCTGTTGTTGTGGTCATCATTGCCGGAGCGAGCATCCCCCTGAAGCAGGAAACCATGGCCATTCTTGACAAGGCGCCCCTGGCAATCGAGCAGTTCCAGCGTGCCGATGCGCGCTCGGCGCCGGAGGAAGAAGGTGTCATGGAAAAGGCGGAGAATGTGGCCAAGAAAATAAAGGACAGTGCCGAGGAGAACGAAGCGGAAGACAAGCCGGAAATCATGCGGGTCAGGGTTGTCGACGAGAAGTTCAACATCTGGAAATACCTGATGGAGGGATCCTCGACGATACTGGTGCTGGTTTCCCAGTTATTTTCCGCGCTTCTACTGGTGTATTTCATGCTGGCGGCAGGGCGGCTCTACAAGCGCAAAGTGGTCAGGCTGTCCGGGCCTTCATTTCACCGTATGCGCAAAGCGGCGCGGATCATGAACGAATTTCACGGCCAGGTGCGGCGGTTTCTGTTCGTGATGCTGCTGGGCGCCTTGTTTGTGGGGTTTTTCACCTGGCTGACGTTTCTGTTGCTGGGAATGGATCAGCCGATTTTCTGGGGCGTGGTTGCGGGGCTGGCCAGTGTTGCGCCTTATCTCGGGCCGTTCCTGGTAATGGTTGGCTCTGGCGTGGCTGCGCTCATTCAGTATGGCACCGTTGACATGGCCGTACTCATTGCCCTTGCGTCGCTGGTGATCACCAGCATCCAGGGTAATCTGCTGCTGCCCTTGCTCACCAGCCGCGTTTCCAGCCTCAACGAAATCGCCATTTTTATCGGGCTGCTGTTCTGGGGCTGGCTCTGGGGCCCGGTGGGACTCATCATCGCGACACCACTGCTGATGATTGTCAAAACCCTGTGTGACCATGTCACCAACTTGCGGCCAATAGGGGAAATACTCGGGAAATGAACCGGGGATCAGGGTGTCGTGTCAACAATTGAGTAAGCTTTGGCCTATGGATTGTTGACAATAACCTTTCGCAGGCGTAAATTCCGGACCATACCAGTCACTATTGTCGACAAAATATGTCCGAAACCGCTATCCAAACCTACACCCGCGCTGACGAAGCCTTCGATTGTCTGCAAACAGCCATCGTCAAAGGCGACCTTGTTCCGGGCGAAAAGATCGGCGAAGTGGAGCTCTGCTCCCGTTTCAACCTTACCCGTGGACCTTTGAGGGAAGCTCTTGGGCGTCTTGAATCCCGCGGGCTACTGGTTCGTCGTCCCCATGCGGGGGTAAAAGTGGTTTCCGTCAGCGCCGAAGAGCTCATGGAGCTCTACCGCATTCGCGAAACCATGGAAGGCCTTGCCGCCAGGCAGGCCGCCGAGCGCATGACCGACCAAGAGATTGCCGACCTCCACGCCACCCTCGATAGCCACGAACAGATGATCGAACAGGCCCAGGGCCAGGCGTACTACCAGGCCGAAGGCGACTACGACTTCCATCACCGCATCGCCACCGGCAGCCGCAACACAAAACTCGCGCAGATGCTGCTGGGTGATCTTTACTATATGGTCAGGATGTACCGCTATCGCCTCAGCACCTCCTCTGGCCGGCCCCACATGGCCCTGGGCGAACACCGAAGAATCGCGGAAGCCATCGCCCAGCGCGACGGCGAACTGGCCGAGTTCCTGATGAAACGCCACATCAACGCCGCTCGCCAGAATATCGAGAGAAAGATCCGGGAAGGGGCGTTGACGATATAGGTTGTGGTCTTGTTCCGGGGTCTGATTCAGGGGTCTGACCCCTCGGGGTCAGACCCCACATATACTGACCAGCTATCAATTTAATGGGGGCAGACCCCAATAATACTGGCACTGTATCAATATACTGGGGTCAGACCCCCGAGGGGTCAGACCCCAACTGACACCCTAAGAGGCCAACACCATGTCCAAGAAACCATCCCCAGGCGCCCGCTTCCGCAGGGCCCTGAAAGAAAACCACCCGCTTCAGATCGTTGGCACCATCAATGCTTACACTGCCATGATGGCGGAGAAGGTTGGGCACCAGGCCATCTACCTCTCGGGCGGTGGCGTTGCCAACGCCTCCTATGGCCTGCCGGACCTGGGCATTACCACCATGAACGACGTGGTTGAAGACGTGCGCCGCATTACCGCAGCCACCGAGGTGCCACTGCTGGTGGACATCGACACCGGCTGGGGCGGCGCCTTCAACATCGCCCGCACCATCCGTGAAATGGAACGTGCCGGCGCTGCGGCGGTTCACATTGAAGACCAGGTGGCCCAGAAACGTTGCGGCCACCGTCCCAACAAGGAAATCGTGTCCCAGGAAGAAATGGTGGATCGTATCAAGGCCGCCGTGGATGCCCGTGAAGACGATGACTTCTTCATCATGGCCCGTACCGACGCCTTCCAGAAAGAAGGCCTCGAAGCCGCCATCGAACGCGCCAAGGCCTGCATCGAAGCCGGCGCCGACGGCATCTTCGCCGAAGCCGTCACCGAACTGGAACACTACAAAGCCTTCTCCGAAGCGCTGGATGTACCGGTACTGGCCAACATCACCGAATTCGGCGCCACGCCCCTGTACAACCGCAAGGAACTTGCAGAAGCCGGCGCCGGTATGGTGCTGTATCCATTAAGCGCCTTCCGCGCCATGAACAAAGCCGCGCTGATGGTTTACGAAAACATCCTCGAGAAAGGCGACCAGAAAGACGTGGTTGACCTGATGCAGACGCGGATGGAGCTGTATGATTTCCTGAATTACCACGACTTTGAACAGAAGCTGGATGAGTTGTTCCAGCAGAAAGGGGGTTGATCCAGGGGCTGGCCTAGGGGTCTGACCCCGAACGGGGTCAGACCCCACTTATCCTGACCCGCTAACAGGTCAGCACCAATGGGGTCAGACCCTGAAGGGTCAGACCCCCGAGCTAACAAATCAGTATTAAATGGGGTCAGACCCTAAAGGGTCAGACCCCTACAAACAAAGATGAGGGGGGAAACACCATGGCAGAATCCAAAAAACTCGGAGGCGCTGGCCTTCGCGGGCAGGTTGCCGGCGTAACATCACTGTGTACCGTTGGCCAATCCGGCACCGGCCTGACGTATCGCGGCTATGACATCAGCGATCTGGCAGAAAACGCCCAGTTCGAGGAGATCGCCTACCTGCTGCTACGCGGCAAACTGCCCAACCAGCAGGAACTGGACGCCTACAAACAGAAACTGGTGAGCCTGCGTGAACTGCCGTACGCCCTGAAAACCATCCTGGAGCACATCCCCAAAGACGCTCACCCCATGGACGTCATGCGCACCGGCTGCTCCATGCTGGGCAACCTGGAAACGGAAACAGACTTCAGCCAGCAGGACGACAAGATCGACCGCATGCTGGCCCTGTTCCCGGCCATCATCACTTACTGGTATCGCTTCGTCCACGAAGGCGTGCGTATCGACACCGCAAGTGACGTGGACTCCATCGGTGGCCACTTCCTGGAGCTGCTTCACGGCAAGAAGCCCAACGAGCTGCACGAGCGCGTTATGAACGTGTCATTGATTCTGTACGCAGAGCACGAGTTCAACGCCTCCACCTTCGCCGCTCGCGTCTGTGCCTCCACGCTATCTGATATCCACAGCTGCGTGACGGGTGCAATCGGCACCCTGCGGGGGCCGCTGCATGGTGGTGCCAACGAGGCCGCCATGGCATTGATCCAGAAATTCCAGACCCCGGACGAAGCCGAGAAGGGCCTGCTGGGCATGCTGGAGCGCAAGGAAAAGATCATGGGCTTCGGCCACGCCGTCTACACTGAGTCCGATCCGCGCAACGCCATCATCAAGAAGTGGTCCGAGAAGCTCGCCAGCGAAGTGGGCGACACTGTGTTGTACCCGGTATCGGTACGCTGCGAGGAAGTCATGTGGCGCGAGAAGAAATTGTTCTGCAACGCCGACTTCTTCCACGCCTCCGCTTATCACTTTATGGGCATCCCCACCGAGCTGTTCACCCCCATCTTCGTGATGTCCCGCGTGTCCGGCTGGACCGCCCACGTTAAAGAACAGCGCGAAAACAACCGCATCATCCGCCCCAGCGCCGACTACAACGGCCCG
>CAZFPG010000055.1:4919-12705 GCA_964521055.1 uncultured Marinobacter sp. | reverse complement strand
GTGGTGATCGATGTCGACAAGGACTACGGCGAGCTGGCACTGGAGAAGCTGCTGAAAGTGAAAGGCACCATCCGCTGCCGCGTGCTGTTCTGACCTGTCAGCACAGAACACCACCAAAAGCCGGGGCCACAGCAGGTCCCGGCTTTTTTTTGGCCAATCAGGCCAACTACCTCAAGTTACCTCCTGTTAACGGGCTTTAAAGGCAATTGACCTTGAGATGTCATCGGTAAAAGCCATGATGGAAGTGAACACTTTCAAATCGCACAATCATTCACTTCAAGGAGCATCCTATGTCACTGAAGGAGTCGTTACAGAAAAAGCTGGAAACCCAGACTGAGTACTGGAGCAAACAGATCCAGAGCCTGCAGGCTGATGCTGAAGAAAAGATGGCAAAGGCCGAAGACGAGCAGGCGGAAGCTGAAATACAGAAAGACTTCTCCGAGCGCATTCTGGCTCTGGAAGAGCACGTTGAGGAAGCACGCAAGAAGATTTCGGAAATCCGGGATTCCGGAGAAGACCAGTTAAAGGACCTGAAGGCCAGGATTGATGAATGGCTGCCCGGGGGCAACAACTGAACCGGCTGCCTTTCCCGTCAGCCAGCAAAAAGCCCGGTCCTGCTACAATTCAGAACCGGGCTTTTTTTGTTACTCCATCGGTACCAGTGTCAGTTCAACACGGCGATTCTGTTCGCGGCCAGAGGCCGTATCGTTGGAAGCCACCGGATAGCGTGGGCCATAACCCGTCGCGCGGGTGCGCCTGGACTCGATACCCTGGTTCAGCAGAAAGTCCCGTACAGATGATGCCCGGCGTTCGCTCAGCAACTGGTTGTAGTCCCGGGAGCCGGTGCTGTCTGTGTGACCTTCAACCTGGATAATGGTCTTGTCGTACTCTTTCAGAACCAGTGCAACAGACTCCAGCGTGTCGCTGAAGGAAGGCTTGATGGTGGACTCGTTGACATCGAAGGTAATGTTGCCCGGCATAACCAGCTCTATCTCGTCACCGTTGCGCACCACACGAACACCGGAACCTTCAAGCTTGCGGCGCAACTCGGCTTCCTGCTTGTCCATGTAGTAGCCAATACCACCACCCACGGCAGCGCCGGAAGCGGCACCAATCAGTGCACCTTTGCCCCGGTCGCTTTTGCTGGAGGTGGCGGCACCGACGGCAGCACCACCGATCGCACCGATTATGCTGCCCTTGGTAGCGCTAGAGGTCTTCTCCTCCCCGGTATAGGGGTCGTATGTCATACAGCCGCCCAAACCCACTGTGGCGACAGCAAAAGCAACAATTGTTTTCTTCACGGCATTCTCCAATGTCTTTCAGGGTATTACTGATAGCGGCAATTTCCGCCCTGTGTTTTCCTTAACAGGCTTCCGAAAGGAAGCTGTCGTGGTCGCCTTCAAAGGTATCCACAATGGTGTTGAATACCGTTGCCTGCAAATCCTGGGCTTCATTTACCAAATGATGACGCCCGTCCGGTATCCGGAGTTCCTCAACCGAGACAAATTTATTGCGAATAATCCGCAGATTGTGCTGCCAGTCAACCGTCAGGTCCTTTTCCCCCTGCACCACCGTGACAGGAAAGTTAACCGGTCGGGCGGATTCAATATGGGGCACCCACTGCCTTAACGCAGAGACCCAGTCCACATGTACGGCCCTTGCCTGAAGGGGATCATACTCTTTCAGAAAAGTGAGAAAGCGCGAGTTCCCACTGTTGGCTCCAAAAACCCGTGCCCATCTGGAAACGAAGGGCTTGACCAGGCTGTGGAGAACTTTTGCTCCCAGCCAGCCCATCGGCCGTATCAGAGGCGCCAGCAGAACAACCCGCCGGAAGTCAGACGTTTCAGGCGTATGGTGATTGGTCAGCAGGTAGTCAATCAGGATAGCCCCGCCGGTACTCTGCCCCACCGCATACCATGGCGCCCTTACTTTGTCCCGCACCCTGGCCATCACATCGGTCAGTACCGCCTGGTACTCCAGGAAGCTGCCAATCGCGGCCGGCGTTCCGCTGGATAGTCCGTGGCCGGGCTGGTCGTAGGCCAACACATCAAACCCTGCACCCAGGCAGCGATCTATCAACTGGCTATAGAGGCCGACATGATCAAAATAGCCATGCAGGATAAACACCGTACCCTTGGGCCGATCTGTTTCAGGCAACCGGAAATAATGCACCATTACCTGGTGCCGGTCCGCCATCACATAGCCCTGGTGATAGGAAACCTCCGGATGCTCCACCCACAGATCCAGCCCGTAAAACCGGCAATAGGCCACCATATCCTCATCGAGTGCTTCACCGCCTTCGGGATCGAATGGCTCAAGTCTTTCCAGGAGCGATGTACGGTTCCAGTTCGGAATTTCTATGGTATCTGTTTTCCAGTACACGTAGAGTTAAGCGCCTGTTATTAATAGGTACAAAAGTGACACTGTGGCCGCCGTTGGTTTTGCCATTAGATTAACACACCATAACGCTTTTTAGGCCGTTAATACGGTGTCATCAGGGCCATTGCCGTATTGATCGTATCCGTCTATGTTTTTCAGGTCCATTCACCCCCCGGAGCAAGTAATGATTCAGACAGCACTGGAAACCGGCCTGCGCCAAACCATGATCCGGCTGGTTCGGCCGCTGCTGCACCCCGCCGTTCCAGTGAGCATTCAGCGCAGCCTGGTAAGCAAGGCCTACCTTACCTCTATACCTCCGAAGGGTACGCGTTTTGAAGACATCGAGGCCGAAGGTCTTGCCATGAAGCGGGTTTGCCACAGTGACAACCCGGAAGGTGTCGTGCTGTATTTTCATGGCGGCGGCTACATCATCGGCTCGCCTCAAACTCATAGAGGCATTACCGGCCACCTGGCCAGATCCAGCGGCGCTATGGTGATCGTCCCTGACTACCGGCTCGCGCCGGAAAATCCCTACCCGGCCGCACTGGATGATGCGGAAACCATTTATCGCGCCCTGCTCGATGAGGGGCACCCGCCATTAACAATCAGCCTTGCCGGCGACTCAGCCGGGGGCGGGCTGGCCATCGCGTTGACAATGCGCCTGCGGGACAGGGGTTTGCCACTTCCCTCATCACTGGTGGTCATGTCGCCCTGGACCGATCTGTCCAACGCCCATCTGTACTCCCCGGAGTGCGAGCCGGTACTGCAAAGACGCTGGATTGACAAGGCCGCGCGGCTGTACTGCGGTAGCGAGCCTGTTGCCAACCCCTACATTTCACCCGTTCACGGAGATCTGTCCGGATTGCCCCCGATACTGATCCAGGTGGGCAGCCAGGAGATCCTGCTGAACGATGCCCAGCGCCTGGCGGATGTGGCCAACCGCGACAGCGTTGAAACCCGGCTGGAGATCTACAACAGCCTCTGGCATGTGTTCCAGGTACATGCCGGACAACTGGACCGGGCAACCGAGGCACTGGCAACAGCGGGCCAGTTTATCCGGCAGCACCTCAACACCTGAGACGGTGTTAACCTGCGGGTTCTTCAGGCTGCCGTGTCCCTTCCGCGCCAGGGTCCGGCAGGGATAACTCGCCCCGAACCAGTGCCTCTTTCTGCCGCCGTGGCCAGCGCTTGATCTGCCACTCCAGCTTTGACGCCGTTACCCTGTCTCGCGTCTCGGCGGAGAAAGCCAGCTCAAGGGGGCCTTTCCCCCACAGGCTTCTGGCCCCTTTTGGCGCGCCAGCCTGGTGTTCGGAAAAACGACGGTCCACGTCGGTCGTGATGCCCGTGTAGAGATCTCCCCTGGCGGTTCGCACCATATAGATAAACCACTGACTCATACAGACGATGCCTTCACCATTTTTTCCCGGGCTTTCAGTTGCTGGATCCACAGCCCCGCCACAATCAGCACCAGGCCAATGTAGGTGGACGGCAGAATGATTTCCCCCAGAATGAAATAGATAAACACCAGAGACAGAAATGGCGAGATAAAGATCAGGTTACTCACCCGGGAGGTGTTCTCGGCCTTTTTCATGGCATAGGACCACAGCACAAAGGCAACCCCCATTTCGAAAACCCCGACATAGACGGCGGCGCCAAGCCCGGTACCCGGGCTGAAGTCAAAACCCGCTGTCATGGCGCAGATCACCACAATCACCGGCAGGCCACAAAGGAAGTTCAGAAACAGACCGACCACCGGATCACGGGTATCCCGTGTGGCAATGATCCAGTACGACGCCCACACAAGGGTACTGCCAATCGCATAGGCTACCCCAAGTGGATCGGAAAATGTGAGCGAGAGAACGTCCCCGCGGGTCGCAATCACCACCACGCCGCTGTAACAGATCAGTCCGGCAATAATGTCCGCACGCCTCAGCCGTTGCCCCAGAAAGGGTACCGAAAGGTACGCCAGTACCAGTGCCCAGGTGTAGTTCAGCGGCTGTGCTTCCTGGGCCGGAAGCCGGTCAAAAGCGCCAAATAACAGGAAATAATAAAGGCAGGGATTGATCAGCCCCATGCCAACGGACTGCAGGTACTGGCGCCTGCTCAACTGGAAAACCAGATGCCAGCGGCGCTGAACCAGAAGAACCAGTGCCATGACCAGCACCGAAGCGGTGCAGGCCACTACCAGCATCTGAATCGGGCTTAACTCCCGCAATGACAGTTTGAAAGCGGTGGCTACCGTTGACCACAGCAGCACCGTGCCCAGGCCGTACAGCATGGCCTGTTTCTGGCTAGTCATTGGCCTCGTCCTTCTCGCTGTCCAGCCAGCGATAGAGGGTGCGACGATTGACCCCCAGTATTTGCGCAGCACGCCGTTTATTACCATCCACCGCACTGATCACGCGCCCCACATAGTCCTGCTGAACCTGCTCCAGGGTGGGCCAGTCCGCCAGATTTCCCGTCGGCAGCCGGGGCCTTGCTTCAGGGGTATCAGTCTGGCGTTTACGAATCCGTGCGGGCAGATGTTCCGGCAGAATCATGTCGCCATCGCAAAAGGTCACCGCCCGCTCAATGGCGCTGCCCAACTCTCTTACATTGCCCGGAAACGGGTAATCGGAGAGGATCTGCGATGCCACCTCGCTCAGTTGCAGGAAACCACGATTGTGCCGCCTGGCTGAACCCTGCAGGAAGTGCATGGCAAGGAGATCCACGTCGTCGCCGCGCTCCCTGAGCGGGGGCACAATCAGCGTCAGGGTTTCCAGCCGATAATACAGATCCTCCCGGAAACTCCCCTGTTCCACCGCCTTGATCAGGTCCTGGTGGGTGGCAGCAATGATGCGCACATCCACCTTTTCTTCCTGGTCGGCGCCCACCGGCTTGATCGAGCCCTCCTGCAGCACCCGCAACAGCTTGGCCTGCAATGCCATGGGCATTTCCCCGATCTCATCCAGCAGCAGCGTGCCACCATCCGCTTCCGCAAAGAGGCCTCTGCGGGCGGATTTTGCACCGGTGAAGGCACCAGCTTCATGGCCAAAGAATTCGCTTTCCATCAGCTCCTGGGGGATACCGGCACAGTTCACCGGGATAAATGGCCGCTTCCTGCGGTCACTCTCACCGTGGATGGCACGGGCAACCAGTTCCTTGCCGGTCCCGCTTTCTCCGCTGATCAGAACCGCTGCCTGGCTTCTGGCCACCTGCTTGATTTCATTTCTCAGCTGCATCATTGCCCGACTTTCACCCACGAGGCCCAGGGAGGTGTCGTCGGTGCTCTGCGACTTGTAACGGGCCAGTTCGCTGGTAACGGCCGCATGGGCCAGCAGGCGCTTGATCTTCAGTCTCAGGTGATCGGTGGAAAGCGGCTTGGTGAGAAAGTCATCGGCACCGGCCTTCAGGGCCTCCACCGCCTGGTCGACAGTGCCGAAAGCGGTGATAATGATAAAAGGTACCGAGGCACCCTCTGCCTGCAGTTGCCGGAGTATCGACAGCCCGTCACCATCGGGAAGCCGGAGGTCCGAGACAACCAGGTCCACCCCTGGCTCCAGGGCAAGCCTGCGCCCCTCATCCGCTGTTCCTGCACAGCTTACACGGTAGCCATCCATCTCAAGCTCTTCCGCCAGCAATGTCCGCAGGCTGGCATCGTCTTCCACCAGCAGGATCGAGGATGGATTACTGCTCATGACTGACCTCCCCATGGGCCTCATTGTTTTGATAAACCGGCCAGAAAGTGGACATCCGGCACCCACCTTCCGGGTTCGAGCCCACCTCAATGCGGCCACCATGCTCTTTGAGTACACTGCCTACCACCGCAAGCCCCAGCCCGGTTCCTTCGCCTGCAGCACGTGTACTGAAGAAGGGCTCGAAGATCCGCTCACGCATGGCTTCCTCAATTCCCGGGCCGTCGTCATCCACACGTAACTCCCATAATTCATCATGTCTGACCAGGGTTACCATTACCGACGAGCGGGCAGCCTGGCATGCGTTACGGATGATATTCAGGCAGGCCATTTCCAGACGGGTCGGCTCTGCCAGGATGTGGGCCTGGCTGTAGGGTATGTCTGATCGAATCTCCACCCCCTGGCACCTGGGTTCTTCCCGGCTGCGGCCGACCAGTTCCTGTGCGGTCGCTGCCAGGTCGGTCTTGCGGCGGGAGTCAGGTACGTGACGAAAACAATCCAGCAGCTGCTGGATGATCAACGTCATGCGCTCGACCTGGTGCTCTATATCCTTCAGGTGACGCCGGTCGCCCTCGGCCAGGCCGCCCCGACCCAGTATGTTGGCGCGGCCCTGGATAACGCTTAACGGCGCGCCCAGTTCGTGGGCGACACCGCCAGCCACACGGCCGATCATGGCTACTTTTTCCTGATACTCGAGTTGCTCCGCAAGCTCCCGCTCTCGCTCGACGCTTTCCCTGATCTCTGTTTCCGCACGCATCATGCGCTCCCCCATGTCCTGGAGCCCCTCATGAATCTGACGCAGCTCCCGTGGGCCGGCGGGCGCTTCGGTGACCTGCCAGCGCCCCGGAGCCATCCGCGCCATGATTTCCAGCAGCCGGCTGACATGACGGCCAACCGCGCCATAGTGGCCAAGCACCACAACGAGAATGACGATCAACGACACCACTGACCAGATGCTGACCGCCCAAATCCGGCTGGATGCCACCAGCTCGTGGAAATCACTACGTTTGCGAGTCACCTGAAGCAGGCCCTGGATGCGTCCGTCTGCAGCGATCAGCGGCGTAAACTGGGAAAAAACGGAAACGCCGTCAACCCGGCGGAAGGCGCCATCCAGTTCGCCGCTGGAAATCACCTTCTCGGCACTGACGCTGCGGGTGACATCGGTATCTGCCACCCCCAGACTGGCAATCTGCCTGCCATCCTCATCAAATACCGAGGCGCCGAAAACGCGGCCGATGCGGAATATGGATTTGAGCGATTCGCCCATCACAATTTCGTCACCCTCGGACATGGCCTGGGAGAGAGGACCGCTGACGGCTCGGGCCACAAGCTCAAGGTCCTCCCTCAGACGATCGTTCAGATTTTCCTCCACAGCACCAAGACCCACATAGATAGCAATACCACTGAACACCATAAGCGGCACAACGATGCTCAATACCAGGGTCAGGCGCAATGAGCGAAACATTTCTCGCGCGTTGAGCACGGGCCTTTTCATAGCAAACTCCGACAAAGTGTCACACACCTATGCCACATGTGACATTTCGCCACAAGGGACATTACGCACCGTTAACCTATATTTATATTTAACCTATTGTTTTATTTGCACTTATTCGGAACACGAAAACTGGCACAGTAGTTGAGAGGTCCAGGTCAGTGTTCAACCAGAACCGAGATCATGAACCAGAAAGATTGTTTGTGGTTGTTTGTAAAGAGCGCAGACATTCCAATTACTG
>CAZFPG010000055.1:0-4819 GCA_964521055.1 uncultured Marinobacter sp. | reverse complement strand
AACCAGAAAGATTGTTTGTGGTTGTTTGTAAAGAGCGCAGACATTCCAATTACTGTAAAAGGAGAAAATTATGAACAAGCTTCTCGTTTCACTGACCGCATCCCTGGCACTGCTTGCTGCCGGTCCGGCCCTTGCCCAGGAAAGCCAGCAAAGCCCGGAGTCTGCTGACACCGAAGGCGGCTACAGCGACCCGGCCTCAGCCGGCTCCCAGGACACGAACTTCTCTGACCAGGAACTGAAGCAGTTCGTTCAAGCGCAGGAAGGCATCAACAGTATCCGTGACGAGTACATGGAGAAAATCGAAGCTGCCGATTCCCAGCAGAAAGCTCAGGAACTGCAGATGGAAGCCAACGATGAGATGGTGACCGTGATTGAGGATGCCGGTATGGACATTCCGACCTACAACTCAATCGCAACCGCTTATAACAGCGAGCCGGAAGTACGGAACCGTGTCGACGCGCTGATGTAAGCCAATCCCTGCGATCGTGTCGTTTTGGGCCCCGCTGATGCGGGGCCTTTTTGATGGCACCCCGGAAACACGAGGCAACCACTGCTCCAGGCTATTGTGATACCTTGCGTACATGGATCAGTTGATAACGGCCGGAGACAGGAAATGCGAAGACTTTACCATTGGCGAACCCCATTGTTTGCAATGGTTATCCTGCTATTGGCGGGCTGTTCAGACAGCCCCTCCCCACCTGAAACCAGCGAAGACAGTGGTGAAAATCCAACCTATCCGGTCACCTGGCGGTTCGCACTGGAAGAAATTGAAGGCAGTGTCCAGCACCACTACGCGCTGGAGTTGAAAGAGCGTATCGAGAACATGTCGGACGGCAACATCCTGATCGACATTTTTCCGTACGGCTCAATCGGCACATCAATCCAGTTGACCGACCTGGCCCGGGAAGGTTCGGTCCACCTTGCCTTTGCATCTCCCGGGCACCTGGCTGATGTCGTTCCGGAAACCGGCGTTTTTACACTCCACTTCCTGCTCTCCGACGATGAAAACGTGAACCGGGACATTCTGGCCAGCGAGGAACTGGTGCAGGAATTCAGCGAGCCCTACGCCGAACAGGACCTCAAGCTGCTCGGTTTTGTCCCCGAGGGCTGGATGGTCTGGACCGCCAACAAACCCCTTAGAACGCCGGCTGATTTTGAGGGACTTGCCTTCAGGACCATGACGTCGAAGATCGCAGCCGAGTCGTACCGGGCCTATGGCGCAGAACCCACGCCCACCCCCTTTTCTCAGGTCTACAGTGATCTCCAGTTACGCCGTATTGACGGACAGTCCAACCCGGTTTTTGCCATCGAAGAGATGGGGTTTTATGAAGTCCAGAACACCATGACATTCGCAAGGCCTGCCCAGTTCGTCACATCGGTGGTTTCCAATAAAGACTGGTTTGACGCGCTCCCCGAAGACCAGAAATCCTGGCTGGAGGATGCGCTGGACGAGGTTGCGCCTCTTGCCTACGAGACGCAGGCCGAGCTCAACGCCAGCCGCCTTGAGACCATCCGGAAAAACAGCAGCATTCGCACCGTTGAACTGTCAGACGAAGAACGCGACCGATTCCGCGAAGCCAGCCGGCCAGCCCGTGAAACCTATGCCCGTATTGCAGGCGAACGTGGAGAGGCCATTCTACAGACGCTTATGGAAATGGTGAATGAAGCGGAGTCTGAAACTCCCGACGCCTGACCCCGGTGGCAAATCATTTTACTCGGGCACCAACCAGTCCATCGTTGAGGTAATGCCCAGGCATTCATTGGCGGATACCGCTTCCATCATCGCCGCAAGCCTGTCATCGAATCCCCAGGGTGGATTGATCACCAGCATCCCGGAGCCGGACATGCCCCGTGCCGGCGCCTGATCAAGCATGACTTCATGGCAAAGTACCTTGCGAGCGGGCCCTGACGATATCGCACTCTTCAGCCTCTCGTGGGGCCTGCCCGCCAGGATCGGATACCAGACCAGGTAAACCCCGTGCCGGCATTTCTGCCAGGCTTTCATCAGGGTGTCTGCCACGTCTTCGTACTCGGTTTTCACCTCATAGGAAGGATCCGTCAACACCAGAAGCCTTGGCTGCCTGGGCGGCAAGCGACGAAGCAACCCTTTCAGACCATCCTCATGGCAGATTTCTACACCGGAACGATCAGCGCCCCACTGGGCGAGGGATTCACTTTCAGAAGGGTGTAATTCAAATGCCGTCAGGCTGTCTTGCTCCCGCAGGTACTTGCAGAACCAGTGGGGTGATCCCGGATAGCGTTTCACATCACCTTGGGCTCCCGCTCCTGATTCCACCTCCGCAAGGATCGCCTGCCAGTCGTCCGACTGCAGCTGCTTCCGCCTGCTCCAGACTCGCTGAATGCCATACCTGGCTTCACCCGTTTTCAGGGCCCTTTCCCCTGAAAGATCATAGACGGCACTTCCCGCGTGGGTATCAAAGCACGCTATGGCCGAGGGTTTGGCCTGCATCATTCGCAATGCCAGCACCAGTGCAGCGTGTTTCTGGATATCGGCGAAATTTCCAGCGTGAAAGGCATGGAGGTAACTCAACATCATCGGGCTCCCGGTTAGGCGGACACGTATTAGGCATCAGTGAAACAGTGTAGGCAAGGCTTGAGAACCTGCCCCTGGCTGATATCCTTTAGCCCTGTTTTTCCGTGAGGATAACGATTTGCCAACCTCCAAGAACAACACTGCCGACCGCCTTTACAGCCTGATTGCCAATGAGGAGGATGCCCGGGTATGCACGGATATTCCCGAGGAAGCCTGCCGCGAGGTGCCCCGCAACTTTTTCCTGATCCTGGGCAGTAATGTCCTGACCAAGCTCGGCGACCTGCTGATCAGCCCAAAAACCGTTCTGGCCTGGTTACTGAGCGCCATTGGCGCCCCTGCGCTGGTGGCCTGGCTGGTACCGATCCGGGAATCCGGCTCAATGGTTCCACAAATGGTGATCGGAGCATGGGTCAGGCGAAAGCCGGTTCGCAAATGGTTCTGGGCCCTTGGCAGCTTTGGCCAGTCGGTCAGTGTTCTCATCATGGCGGCAAGTGTCTGGTTCATGGAAGGTTACGCGGCTGGTTCCGGCGTGGTCGCAGCGTTGATTCTGTTTTCCCTGGCCCGCGGGTTCTGTTCCGTATCCATGAAGGACGTACAGGGTAAATGCATACCCAAAACCCGCCGTGGCAGGCTGTCCGGCCTGGCATCCACCATTGGTGGTTCCGCCACGGTGGTTCTGACGGCGTTGTTGTTCTGGGACCGGGGTGATCCCGGTATGCTCTTCTACACGCTGTTGCTGGTAATGGCCGCGGGACTGTGGCTTGTCGCCGGCGTGCTGTTTGCGTCGGTAGACGAGTACGAGGGCGAAACCGGCGGTGGTGGCAACGCACTTGGCGAGGCCATTAAAAGCCTTTCCCTGCTACGGGATGATCCTCCATTCCGCCACTTCGTGATCACCCGTGCACTACTGCTATGTTCAGCTCTGGCATCACCCTATTTCGTGGTCCTTGCCCAAAAGAATACGGACGATGGATGGCTGCTGGGTGTGTTCCTGCTGGCGAGCAGCCTGGCCAGCTCGGTCAGTGCCAGCGTCTGGGGCTGGATGGCCGACACCTCAAGCCGTCAGGTAATGATTCGGGGAGCCGCAATGGCCAGCGGTGTTTGTCTGCTGGTGGGCACCACGGCAATGATTGCCGGCAGCGAAATGGGCAACATCTGGTTCTACCCCGTCGCATTCTTCATTCTGAGTATTGCCCACGCCGGTGTCCGGCTTGGCAGGAAGACCTATCTGGTGGATATGGCAGGAGGCAACAAACGGACCGACTATACAGCGGTGAGCAATACCGTAATCGGCTGCCTGCTATTGGTCACCGGCGGTGTCACTGCGCTGATCTCAATGGTCTCCGATGTTGCGGTCATTCTTGTGCTGGGAACTCTGGGGCTCGCTGGCATGTTCAGCGCGCTGCGACTGCGTGAAGTGACGTCAGATTGACTCCAGCGTCTGAGAACCCCGTCACAGAAAGCAATGCCATTGGAACCCAATCAGTGCATCTTACGTGAAGTTTCAAGACCTCCACCACGGACACCGGCCACGGAATAAAAACAAGGAAGTGTCGTTCCACTGTGCAGTCGCTACATAAAAAGGCAGAGACATGCGAACAGACACATCAATACCCAACAAGCACCAGGACAGATTGATCCATACCTTATACGGCTGGTACGCCCTCACCCGCGAACAGTCCGATCTTGGCCCCTTCGACACGCCTGACCAGGCGTCCCAGGCTCTCAGCCAGCATATCAAAGTCTTCCGGGGACTTAATCTCCGCCCCCAGGGCAACCCGAAAGAGATGCATCTTCACGATGCTGATCAATGCATGAAGACCAACTGCGGTCTCTGCGTAGAGGCCCGAGTTCTGAGTCAATCGATGGCAGTGGCTGTGTCATGAACGATATGCACGAATCCAGAGCAGTTCACTACAACAGTCTGGTGCCGCCCCACCGCCGCGCCCGGGTGGTACTCGCCGTGGTGTTCGTCTCCCTGAGCCTGTTCTTCCTGAACCACGTCAGCACGCTCTAGCCATGGTACGGGCGCCGGCGGCCAGGCCGGCGGGGCCGCTTTACAGCGGCGCCTTACCGTCATTCAGGGCCAGGGCACCCTTCACGATGCGGTAGATAATCCAGATGGATATACCCAGAAGCACGAACCAGCCAATGATGAGTGGCGTAGTTACGATGCCGATAACAGTCCATAGCAGCCCGATCCAGAAGGTACGGATCTGCCAGCGGAAATGAGGCTCGATCCAGGTGTTTCTGACGTCCTCAAGC
>CAZFPG010000054.1:0-12828 GCA_964521055.1 uncultured Marinobacter sp. | reverse complement strand
GATTCAGCAATCCCCAACCGTTTTCCGATGCCATAAAGGCAGTACCAACCGCCGCCACGGGAAATACCAGCCGCACGGCCAGTGTGTCCAGAACAACGATGAGCAGATTATTGGGCCATCGGGTCAGTCGACCGATCTGCTGCGGCCTGCGTGCCGCAAACACTTCCCATAGGGCCATCACGGCCAGCACCGAGAGGAAAAAGCTGACCCGGATGAGAGGTTCATTGGCAAGTAGTGTATCGGTCACAGCAGTGCCTCATATTCCTCATATTAGTGTAGTGGTCCGGTAACCTGGCTGCTTTCTGCCGCCTGGTAATCCCGTTGTTCATCCGTCCAGAGGGTCTTGAGGTACTCTATGACTGCAGCTATTTCCTGATCAGTCAGACTTTCACCGAAAGCGGGCATGGTCAGCCTGTCGGATTCATTGAAGGGGTGTCGCCACCCCTCGGCAATCATTCTGAACAACATGACATCGCTGTGGCGCCAGGTGTGGCCGGTTTCATCGTGAGGTGGCGGGGGCATTTCGCCATTCTTATCGGGCTTTTTCCAGTTGGCGGCGCCTTCACCCTGCCATCCGTGGCAGGCGGCGCAGTATTGCTCATAGATCTGGCGACCCTGGGCAGCTTCCGGCGGCGGACTGTTCGCATTCGCAGCCCCGCCTGAGACACCCGCAAGGACCGGCGCAGCGAGCAAGGCCAGCAAGTAGATCCCTTTATTCATGAACAGGAATCCAGTCACCAGCGTCGTCACGGGCAAGCAGTGCGCCATTTTCAGTCCCCACCACGAGCCCTTGTGTGGCCGAGATGGCGAGCGCGGTCACGGTTTGGGGTGTCTCAAGGCCTGCCCAGGTCTCGCCGCCGTCTGCACTGTGATGAAGCTGTCCCCCGACCACGGCATAGACATTCTCCGGAGCTGCAGGGTCATAGCTGATGGCGGAAACAATGCCCCGCAGATCACCCGCATCACCCCAGAAGCAGAAACAGTCCATGGAGCGGGCGACACCGCGGGTGGTACCCGCAAACAGCCAGCCACTTTCCATGCTGCCGGGCATGTCAGAGTGCAGGAAGGCCTGTACCGGCTCACGGGGGCCGCTATCAACTTTCACCCATTCGGCGCCGCCGTTCCTGGATCGGAACATGCCGTCGTTGCCAAGATAGGCGTAGAGGGTTTCGGGCTGGGTGGCGTGAGCAGCAATGGCAGTGACCCCGAGATCAGGCAAGTGGTCGTGGAGGGACTGCCACCGCTTACTGGCACTATCGTAGCGCCAGATGCCCAGACCTGGGCCTGCCAGGTATATGCTTGCGTCCGCGCCATTGGCCAGCGACACGGGCTCAACGCCTGGATCAGATGGCGGCAGCGGAACCTCGGTGGCAGTCTGGCCTTCAAGTGAAAACAGCCCGCTGTCTCGAAGCACCAGTAGGGCGCCTGACGAGTTGGTTGCCAGTGCTTTCACTGGTTGGGTATCGCCCCCTGGCTGGGCCTGACCCAAAGCCGGCATGACAACGGCCAGCGTGAACAGAAAAAGACGCGAGAGCATAGAGTCCCTGCGACGAACCATCGCTTTCATAGTGCTGACCTCAGTAATCTTTATGCTCGCGGAAAACGCGTTGCTGGCCATTGGCACTGAAGGCGATAACCTGGTAATCGTCCTTACGGCCGGTTTCCATGCCGGGGGTGCCATGGGGCATGCCCGGCACTGATAATCCAACTGTGTTGAGCTGGGGATCTTCAAGATAAGCCACAATGTCATCGGCTGGCACATGTCCCTCGATCACCAGGTCATCGATCAGCGCGGTGTGGCAGGATGCCATTTCGCGGGGTACGCCATGGTTCTGCTTGACCTCGTTGAGGTTGTCGGTTTCAACGATGCGGGTCTCAAATCCGTTGACATCGAGGTGCTCCGCCCAGGATTGGCAGCAGCCGCAGTTGGGGCTCTTGTAGATTGTGATGGCCGGGCCAGCCTCTCCGGTGGACGCCACAGGGGCTGACGATTTGCCGGGCTCACCAGCTTGAATTGCAAGCGTCGTGGCACCAGCGGCAAGAACGATGGCGGCCACACTCGTATACAGGACAGGTTTCTTGATCTTCATGGTAATCCTTGATTTGAATCGGTAATGGGCAACGCAAAGCCCGGGGTTGCCTTGGCTTCCCCGGGCAATGGGTGCCAGTTCGGGGCTTTGTCCGAACCTTAGCTGGCTTCGGCGTCTTCATTTTCCTTGGCGCCGTCCATGCTGTCGCCGCCGTGGCTCTGCATCATTTTCATGCACGCTTCGGTCATGGCTTTACGATCTTCCGTGGACATGTCAGACATCATGTTCATCATCCCCATCATGCCGCCCATTCCCTGCATGCCTTCCGAGGACATCATGTTCTTTTCTTCGCCTTCATGGGCAAATACAGAGAAGGTGCCGATGGTACCGGCCAGAAACATTGCTGTGATTGTGAGCTTGATCTTTGAATTGCGCATTTGATTCACTCCAGTTAAAGGCCCGTTATGGATAAAAGAACGCACGGGTCTTTGTTGTAAGAATTAACGTCAATGAAGTTGCCTCCATGGGCAAATTCCGGGTTAAAACTCAGGAGTGATGTTGTGGAGGAGGTGTAATGGAAGCCAGGAATGGATCCTGGTAATTGGTTGCGCGGGCGCCGAATATCGGTTGGGAACCAGTGCCGACAACTCCCGTGGGAGCTGCCAGAAAAAGGCCGACACTGACTCCGCAATTACCAAGTCCGCTGTTGCTCGGGCAGGACATGCCAGGAACCATGACACAATCGCTTTCAGCATCGGATGGAGGTGTCGAACTGGTGGTGTTTTCAACCTGATCCATCATGTGACCACAATCCATGATTATCGCGCCCGCGTGGCCGTCCGCCATCTTCAAGACAGCCAGCGCCGGGCTACTCATCGCCAGTAACAGCGACAGCAGCACGGAAAGGACTTTGCGGTTCGTTGCGATCATCTTGATGTCAAGCACCAAAAGGTTGAGTTACATGACTGTGACAAACAACCAATAACTTGGTTCACGGAATCCTGGCATTTCACTTGCCCTTAAGGGGGGTAAGCATTGTTCGGCAAGTCAGACTGCTCTTATGAATTTCTGTGAATGTTCAATTGCGGAAGGATGTTAGAACCTGTGTGCTACTCACAGGTCAAGCAAATATTTCATCTGTAACAACGGGTCATGCCGCGTGTCCTGTCTTGTGAGGAAAGAAATTGTCGGAGTTCTGTAACTCCCGCTGATGTGGCGTGTCCATGCGGGTGTGCAACAGAAAATAAAGACAAGATCAGGGCGCAAGGGAGAACAGTTCAACATGACTCGACACTACTGGATGGGCGGCAACCGCACCTACGAGCAGGACCGCTTTTTCGAATCATCACTGGATAAAGACCTCTGGCAGAAGGGCGACAGCCCGGACAACTGGGACGCCTGCTGGTACACGGGCATGCCCGATCCGGAGTTTTTCCGGCACGTCGGGCCCGAGCGCAAGATCAACCATATTCCAGGGAATAACGCCCTGACGGTCAAAAGCCGGCTGTACCAGAGCCTTCTGACGCTTCGCGATCGGGTGAGTCTCCAGGATAACAGGCATGCCGGGCTGGCCGAGCGCCTGCAGTTTTTCCCGCGAGTCTACGCCATGCCCGGGGACTACCATGCGTTCCAGCAGGAGGCCCTTGATGAACCATCCAAGCGCTGGATCCTGAAACCCAAGAACGCAGCACGGGGCAAGGGCATTCAGCTGGTGAAAGACCCGGCCGATGTGCCCATGGATTCGTCGTGGATGGTGCAGGAGTACATTGAGAACCCCCATACCATGCACGGGCGCAAGTATGTGTTGCGGCTGTATGTCGCGGTCACCTCGGTAGCACCCCTGCGGGTGTATCTCTACCGCCAGGGCTTCGCCAAGCTGGCCTCTGCGCCTTACGACGAGGAAAACGCTGACAATCCGTACAGTTACCTTACCAATCCCGATGTAAACGCGCTGAATCTCGACGCCGATGTACCTGTGGAGTTTGTTGACCTGGACCGCTACCGCGCCTGGTTGAGGGAGCAGGGCCATGATGATGAGGCCCTGTTTGCCAGGGTCGAGGACATGGTCGCCCTGACTTGCCTGTCGGCTGTGGAATCCATGCGGGAGCGCTCTAGAGTGGTAGGAGCCGACACAACTGGCTGCTATGAATTGCTCGGCATTGACTGCCTGGTGGATGACAGGCTCAAGCCCTGGGTACTGGAGTGCAATCTCAGCCCTTCGCTGGAGGTGTGCGCCGGGCCTGAAAGCGGCGGTGATATTGAAGAAGGCGTCAAGGGGTCGCTGGTGGCGGACCTGGTAAGCCTGGTGGGGCTGAATGACAACCCCGAAACCGTTCCCGGCGCGTCTGCGGAGCAACGGTTGATGCTGGAAACGGAAAGCGAGCAGGCCCGGGCGGGTAATTTCAAGCGTTTGTTGCCTTCAGAAAACCCAGCGGCCTACCTGCCGTTTTATACACTGCCACGGCTGGAGGACTGGGTCGTCGCGAAGGCCCTGTCCGGCGACGGATTAACCCAGCCAACCCTGCAACGGCGCTGTGCCGAGGATATGATCAGTGAGGACCGGGTGTATGTCTACGACACCCGGCTTGGACACCTTAGTGTCCTGAATGAAACGGCCTCTCTTATCTGGTTGATGGCCACCGATGGTATCCCGCCAGACGATATCGCCGACGCCCTGACCCAGTCAGCCCGGCAGAACGCTGCCGCGGAGCCCGACTCCTGGGCCATTCGGCGGGATGTCTGGAATTCTCTGGCGGACTGGGTCAACAATGGTTTTCTGGTCCAGGCTAATGCTGGGGATACCTCCGCTTCTGACCTTTCCTCTACAGGGAATATTCCACTTCCACAGGTATCTGAACCCTATTCGTGCATTCTCGAATGCGGTGGATTCCGCGTGGAGCTGTTTACCGACAGCCCGGCGGTGGTGAGCCGGATCGGCTCGTTACTGGTTCCGCTTGAATCGAAAACCAGGCCGGGTTCCCGCTCAAGGCTGGAGGTTGTGCGTGACACCCCGGGCTATACCCTGATCCTCGACGGCAAGGTTGTGCAGTCACGGCTTGCCCTGTCCCGAGTGACGCCGGCGGTTGTGGGTTGCCTCACCGGCCATGCGGCAGGTGAAGGCGACATCATCATTGACGCCGGTCTTGTTACGCGGCCGGAGGATCCGGCCAGTGCAGTGCTTGTTGCCAACAGCGATCCCGAACTTGGTGACGGGCCGGCGTTGGCCCTGGCAAACCATCTGGATGCGAACTTTGGCCGTGCCCTGAGGATTCCTGCGGAGCCGGGCACGGCCATGTCTGCACTTGGTCTGCCAGCGCAGGTGCCTGCGGCCAAAGCCGGTGACCCTGAGGTGCCGGGCCGTTTTTCCCTGCATTCCCCGAAGGAGGGTCACGAAATTGCGCTGCAACCGGCATCGCTGGGAGTGGCTGGCCAGGAATACCGCATTACTACGGTTCTGATACCTGTTCCGCCATCGGCTCAACTCGAGAACGGTCTGCAGGCTGTGTCGGTGAGTGAGGCCTTGCGTTATCTCATCCCCGGCTGTTGTGGCCCCGAGGGACGTCCTCTGGATACGGCCGGGTTCTCGCGGTTGGCCGAATGGCTCGAGACAGCAGATCGATACCTGGTGGCCACAGATAATCTTGATGCTGCTGTGCAACAGCTGTCGGGTGTGGGCAGGCCAGAGGTAGATCAAGCATTCGGGCAATAGCCTGAAGTTCCGGGCATACCTGTGCCCGGTGTTAACCAGAAATGGAAAGGAGATTACATACCATGTCCAGAGATACTCAGAAAAGACAGTTATTGCGAAAGCTTGCCAGGGGTATCACCTATACCGGGCCAATGCTGGCTGTTGTGGTTGGTGCCTCGGCCTTTGGTACGGCTACCGCTGCTGAAGTGAATGCCGAGAGCGAGTACATGATGCTTGCAGCGGGTGAAGCAGAAGCCGAGGGCGAGGCCAAAGGTGAAGCCGAGGGCGAAGGAGAAGGCGAAGGAGAAGGCGAAGGTGAAGCAGAGGGTGAAGCTGAAGGCTGAGCCGGAATCTGCGGCACCTTAACAAGGCAGTGGCCCGGCCAGGGGTGAACCGGATTCCTCCGTAACCCTGGTGCCGGGGCCAATCTGCCGCTCCTTTGCTGCTTTCAGTGAACGAATCAACCCAGACGATACGGGTGAATAAAAATGTCAAATTCAAGTTCCGGGTCTGTTAATTGCGAAGAGCTCGTTACCGAAAACGCCCACGCCATCAATCAGCTTGCAGAGCTACTTGTTGTGGTGCCTGGACAGCTGTATCGGCAAACGTTCGGGGCGAAGAAGCAGCATGTGATCGGTAAGCATGTGCGCCATATCATCGACCACTACACGGCTCTCCTGCAGGCTGTTAACGGGCGCTCCGCAGGGCCACTGGATTACGAGAAAAGGCGGCGTGAAGAAAGTCTTGAGCTGGATAACCACGCCGCCTGCAACAGACTTCTTGCCATCATCAATTCGTTGGGGCGCCTTGCTGATCGGCCGCCCAATACACCACTGGCAATGGAACATCTCAGTGACGAGCAGCAGCGCACGGTCGCCACCAGCATTGACCGGGAACTGGTGTTCCTGGCCAGCCACACCATCCACCACATGGCGATTATTGCGATGCTGGCGGAACAGGGTGGGGTTGAAGTCAGTGACGGGTTTGGAGTTCATCCTTCAACCCTGCGTCATCAGCAGCGGTTGCAAATGCAGATGGCAAAGATCGCGTGAACCCGGGGTTCATGCCAAAAAATCCAAGAAACAATGACGATCGGAGAGTGCTCAAATGAATACTGACAGTCATCGTAAAGAGCTCCTGCGCAAGCTTTCCCGAAACCTTATGGTGTCGGTGCCCGTAATGACGGTAGTGGCTATGGCGGGAATGTCGGCGGTATCGGAAAACGGGCTGGGGCTGATTCCTTCAGCGGAAGCTGCCCAGGGTGAAGCGGAAGGCGAAGCAAAAGGAGAAGCGGAAGGCGAAGCAAAGGGAGAGGCGGAAGGTGAAGCCGAGGGAGAAGGCGAAGCTGAGGGTGAAGCCGAAGGAGAAGGTGAAGGCGAGGCCGAAGGGGAAGGTGCATCCGAAGCCATGAAAGAGGCTGTCCGGCGCCCGGATGGGTACGAACCCTACGACGGTGATGCCGAATCCCTGGCCAGGAAAGGGGAGGCCCTGTTCAGCGATACCTCGTTGTCTTCCAACGGCCTGTCCTGTGCGACCTGCCATACCAACGGCGCCGGCTACGCCGATACCTTCTCCAACGAATACCCGCATTTCGTGGCCATGGGCAAGAGCGATTTCGGTATGGACAAGGTCCACCTGGATGAGATGGTCCAGATCTGCATGGTTGCCCCCATGGCAACTGAGCCGCTGGAATGGGCTTCCGAAGAGCTGGCCGCCCTTACCGAGTACATGCGCATTGAACAGGAGAAGTTCAAGCAACGTTGACGAATGGTTTGTTGTCAAAATGAATGGCGGCGCTGAGTTGGCTTGACGTTTTGCATCGTCGGTTGTCTCGACGGGTTGGGTGGGGTTTGTCTCCACTCCTTTTTAAATCGCCGAACAGGCCTTATTTGTCACCAAATCATGGCGGTAGGCACCGGTCGATTACAGGTCACTCCAGTCAATGGCTCGGTAATCAAAATTGTCTTCCAGCGTTGGCTTGATGATCCTGAAATAAGGCGAAGCGTCAAAATCCCGTGGTGTGAACAGGGAGTGGTGCCGAACCCGGAACTGCTCGTAAACGCAGTCCTCACAGTCAGGGTCGTCACTGGGCAGCGTTTTGACAACCGGCAGGATTGGGTAACGCAACTGCTGGAAGCCCTGCGCAATGAACGTTGAACAGATAGCCCGTGTGGGGTCGCCGCTTCCGAACGCCAGCAACTTGTGCCGATATCGCACAGGAACCGGAGGTGTCGGAAACAGGTAGCGGGCCAGGTCGAACACGTTCTTCATGTCGTACTGGTGCCCCAGCCGGCTTTTGGAATAGTTGGCAAGCTGGCGGATATCCTCTTTACTCAGACCCACCGGGCGGCAGACCCGGGTGTGGGTATGTCTGTAGAACGATAACGGAAGTGTTCGAATCCCCTTCTCAAGATCGGCCTCCACCAACACATGGGGCTCGCCGTTGCCGGCTGTTCCCAGGCCGGCCTCCGGGCCAAGATACAAGGCGGCATGGGACCAGGTAGACTGGGTCAGGAACTTGATGGCTGCACTGATCCGCGTATTGCCCTCCACCAGCACGACATCCCCCGGTTGAAGCGACTTTTCAAGGGCTTCCCAGGTGGAGGTGCGCACCGAATGCCGGGTGACCTGTTTCGACAGGTAGGCGGCGAGCCGCCGCGATAGCCAGTTCAGCAACATCGTTTATCCCGGTTGTTATCGCAGTTTCTGTTGGGAGCAGAGACAAACAACCGGGGTGACTGTTACAGCGCCTCATGGGCCAATCTACGCCGTAGCGGGCACCGGCTGCCTTGAAAGCGTCAGTGTATCGTAATCACGTAGCAGGAACAGGGCTGCATTAAGTCGCGGCTGTAACACTCGCGGCCATTGTGTGTCTGTATTTCCGTAGCACCGCTATTGCGGGCCGGGAATAGGGGTAATGACTGTGTCTTCAGTGAAAACAGGATTACCCGTTGTTGTAGGGGCCTTTCTGATAGCCATGCTGCCGGCCTTCTCCGGCGCGGCAGAGGTTTATGATAAGCCGCCGGAGCAGGCTGTTCCCCAGGTGGTGCTGTTCTCGCAGCCATTCTGTCCCGGTTGTGAGGCGGCCAAGGATTATTTCCAGACTAATGAAATCCCCTATGTCGAGTTCGATATAACCGCGTCTTCCCAGGCCAGAAAAACATTCGAGCGCCTTGGCGGTCGTGGAACACCCCTGTTATTGATTGATGGTCAGCGGGTTCATGGTTTTTCGATACCGGCGGTTGAGCAGGGATTACAGGGGGCAGGCGCGGTATGCATTCCTGATCGGTATTCTGAACTGGCACGAAATTGTCAATCACGAATCGGGCGAACTACTTCCGGCCACACGGGCCTTCTGGTTTGCCTGGTATACTTTTCATCCCGAAACGCGGATATTCGAAGCCGACTAAACTGGTACGCCTATGTGCATGTTGGTACCAACTATGTGCCAATAAGACTGCGGCTGTTTCTGTTCGGGGCCTTGGTGCTGGTGGCGATGCCTGCGTTGGTGGCCTGGAGGCTGGTTCAGGCACCATGTGAAATCGTCAGTTGTCCTTTTTTGCACTTAGTGCTTGAGCAACCTGTTCGTCAATGCGGCGGACCAGCTCCGGGTCCGGCTTGCCGGAGGAGTGGGCCTGAATGAGCTTGGTGCTGGCGCGAAGGTTACCGATAAATGAGCGGCAGTCCTTACACATCATGAGATGCATTTTTATCGACAGCTTCTGCGGTGTGCCCAGCTCGTCATCAATGTAGTCACTGGCGATCCTGGCCAGATCCCGACACATCAGCATTCGCCTGTCTCCTGAAAGGTTTCCACCATAAGAAATATCTTTTGCCTTGCACGGTGTAAAAGTACACGAAGGTTAGAGGCGCTGACATCCAGAATGTTACACACATCATCGGATTTATGCTGGTGGGCTTCGTAAAGCATCAGGGCGGAGCGTTGTGTTTCCGGGAGACTGGCCAGATGTTGATCCAGGCAGTCACTCAGGGCGCCGTTTTCCATGAGCGACTCGGCATCGTCGTCGAACCTCAGACTTGGTGGTGTTGCCCAGCGGCCGTTGGGGGCGAAGCGATTTGCCAGTTCCGGATCCAGGGACTCGGAAAAGTCAGCGCTGACTTCCCGCTTGTTTTTTCTGAGATGATTCTTTGCCCGGTTGGCCACAATCCGGTGCAGCCAGGTTTTCAGGCCAGACCGGCCTTCAAATTTCTGTATGGCGTCTATGACGGTCACCCAGCAATCCTGTACGGTCTCCTCGGCAGAAGCATTGTCGAGGTAATATCTGGCCACGGCCATCATGCCGGGTGTATAGAGCCGGACAGCCTTTTGGAAATCGGCTTCGTTTCCGGATCTCAGGCCCTGAATCAGGACATCTTCATCAGACTGATGTGTTGCGGTTTCCATTCCGTATACCCCCAGGACACCTGCGTTAGAGCGTTGTTATAAAGATGTTATTGGACATCCAGAACCCGCTGGACAATGGTATGTACCATCTTTTGGCTATAAGTTCCGGTGTAAATGAGTAATTGTTCAAGAAAGTTTAGACTGGGCCCCCTGTAACATCCAGCGCCTGGCCGTGTCTTTCAGGGCAACCCGTTTTCATTATCAACCAATGGATTTAGTTATGAACTCCAAAAAGCTCATTCTGCTCCTGATCATCGGTGCCGTGGTTGCGCTGTTTATCGGTTTTGGTGGTCACGAAATACTCACCCTGGAAAACCTGCAGAAGCACCAGGCTTCCATTGAGCAGTGGATCAGCCAGAACCTTCTGGTGGCAGTGCTTGGCTTCGCCGCTATCTATGTGGTTGTCACTGCTTTGTCGCTCCCGGGTGCTGCCATCATGACTCTGGCAGGTGGCGCTTTTTTCGGCAATGTTTTTGGTTTGATCGCGGTCTCTGTGGCCTCCACCATTGGCGCTTCACTTGCCTTTCTGGTGGCAAGATTCCTGATGCGGGACACGTTGCGGAAGAAGTACGCGGAAACCGTTGCAAAAATGGACCGTGGCATCAAGAAAGACGGCGCCTTTTACCTGGCCACACTGCGGCTGGTGCCAGTGTTCCCTTTTTTCCTGATCAACCTCGCCATGGGCCTGACGGCCATGAAGCTGAAAACCTATGCGCTGGTGAGCTGGGTGGCCATGTTGCCCGGCACCTTTGTATACGTAAACGCGGGCACTCAGCTTTCCAGAATTGAATCCACGGGTGACATCCTGTCTGCCAACCTCCTGCTGTCGTTTGCCTTGCTGGGCCTGTTCCCGCTTATTGCCAAGTTCATTGTCGGCTTTATTCGCAAGCGCCGGGTGTATGCCGGCTGGCACAAACCCGAATCGTTTGATTACAACCTGTTGGTTATCGGTGGTGGATCTGCTGGCCTGGTGTCGGCCTACATCGCTGCCGCGGTCAAGGCCAAAGTGGCGCTGATCGAGAAGGACAAGATGGGTGGTGACTGCCTCAACACCGGCTGCGTGCCGTCCAAGGCCCTGATTCGCAGTGCCAAGGCCGCAGATACCCTGCGCCACGCCAACCGTTACGGACTGGAGTCCGTGCCGGTGAAAGGTTCGTTCAGGAACATTATGAACCGTGTCCAGGACGTGATTGCCAAGGTAGAGCCCCACGACTCGCCAGAACGTTATCGCAAACTGGGTGTGGACTGCATCTCTGGTACTGCCAGCTTCGTATCACCCTGGGAGCTTGAAGTTGTTCATAATGACGGCCGCACCGAGCGCCTGACTGCCCGCAGCATTGTGGTTGCCACCGGTGGTCGCCCAGCAGTACCGCCGATTCCCGGACTTGCGGAAATGGAGCCGCTGACCTCCGACAACCTCTGGTCGCTGGATACCCAGCCAGAGCGTTTGCTGGTGCTCGGTGGTGGACCCATCGGCTCAGAGCTGGCCCATGCTTTCGTGCGGCTGGGTAGCAAGGTAACCCAGGTGGAAATGGGTGACCGCATCCTGGCGAAGGAAGACAGTGACGTTGCTGAGGTGGTCATGAAGCAGTTTGAGCAGGATGGCATCGACCTGAAGTTGAACCATGCCGCCAAAGAGTTTGCCATTGAAGACGGTGAGAAAGTGGCTTACTGCGACCACAACGGCGAACGTGTCAGGGTTCCTTTCGATCAGGTTCTGGTGGCCGTTGGTCGTGCAGCCAATACCACCGGTCTGGGGCTGGAAAAGATTGGTGTGGAAACCCTTCCCAACGGCACGGTGCCGGTGGAGGAAGACATGAGCATGCGCTTCCCCAATGTGTTCGCCTGCGGCGATGTGGCTGGACCCTACCAGTTCACTCACGCGGCCGCCCATCAGGCCTGGTACGCAGCGGTGAACGGTCTGTTCGGTCAGTTCAAGCGCTTCCGGGTGGATTACCGGGTGATGCCCTGGGTGACCTTTACCTCGCCGGAAGTTGGTCGTGTAGGGCTGAGTGAAGCAGAAGCGAAAGAGAAGGGGATAGCCTACGAGGTGACCCGTTACGGCCTGGACGACCTGGACCGTGCCATTGCAGAGAGCGACGACTACGGCTTCATCAAGATTCTCACACCGCCGGGCAAGGACAAGATACTGGGCGCCGTTGTGGTAGGCCTGCACGCAGGCGAAATCCTGGCGGAATTCACCCTGGCCATGAAGCACGGCCTGGGCCTGAACAAGATTCTGGGTACCATTCATCCCTACCCGACCTGGAACGAGTCGGCCAAGTATGCCGCGGGTGAATGGAAGCGCGAGCACGCGCCACAGGGTATCCTCAAACTGCTTGAAAAGCTCCATGGCTGGCGCCGTGGCAAACAGCGCCACGACAAGGCCGTAAACGAAGCGACGACGTAAAACAAAGAAAGCCCACCGGCGGTGTAACGCCGGTGCTCCAGGTTTGTCTGTACCAAGAGATTCACTGTATTAACACGGAGCAGCTATGCCCCTGACTGAAACCGCCGCAAGACGTATTCCCGCTGTGGAAGTGCTGGAACCCCGGGCCCGTGACAGCTGGACCCACACCCGCAACGGCGACCCGCGCGGCTACATTGACTCGGATAGACTCAAGGAACTGTGGATTCATACCGGCACCGCCTGCAACCTGGCCTGCCCATTCTGCCTTGAGGGTTCACACCCGGGCGATGGCCGC
>CAZFPG010000053.1:0-12887 GCA_964521055.1 uncultured Marinobacter sp. | reverse complement strand
TATTGTTTTCCACCACCCGTACCAGTGCCCGCGAGGACCTGTTTCAGTGGGTGGGGCCCCTGGCGGCCGGCCGCGTGGTTTTGCTGGCCAGGAAAGACAGCAATATCTCGATAGAGAACCTGGAGGCCCTGCAAAACGGTAACTTCAGCATTGTGGTCATTGGCGAGGATATAGGCGCTCATATGCTGAAGGAGTCCGGTGTCGATGCCGCCCGCCTACACACGGCAGTGAATAACGAGAGTGCGATGAACATGCTGGTTGCCGACCGGGTCAGCCTTTGGGCCTACGGGGAGGATGTGGCGCACTGGCTGCTTAGGAAGCATGGGCATGATCCCGACGATTTCGAGACGGTCTATGTCCTGTCCGAGGATCCGCTGTACTTTGCCATAAACCGTGATACTGATCCCGCTGTTGTAGACCTGTTACAGCAAGTACTTGACGACCTTCGCTCTCAGGGCGAGGTACCGCCAATTGAATGAGGAGTGGGCATGAACCGTCGGATCTGTCGGCAGGGATTGAGGTTTGCGCTTCTGCCATTCCTTGCCATGTGGAGCTGGGCCCAGGCCCAGGAATTCGACCCCATCACCTTCTACACGGAAGACTACCCACCTTATAATTTTATCAATAAGCAGGGTGAGATAGACGGTATTTCCACCAGGCTATTGCAGGAAGCGCTGACTGAAATAGACCGCCCCGTGAACTTCCTGCTGGTGCCCTGGGCGCGGGCCATCAGCGAGGCGAAGTTGCGGCCCGGGAACTGCTTGTACTCCACCGCCCGCACCGCCGAGAGAGAGGCCTTGTTCCGCTGGGTAGGGCCGCTGGTAAAGACTGAGTGGGCCGCCTTTGCGGTGCCGGGGCACAACATCGAGGCGACCAGCCTGGAGCAGCTGAAAGGCCTGAGGGTCGGTAGCTTCCATGAGGATGCCATCAGTATTTATGTGGCAAACCATGGCGTTGAGATTATCAACGCATCCAGGGACAGTGAAAACCTCAAACGCCTGACGTCCGGCCTCATCGATGTCTGGGTGACCGGCCCGGACGTGGCCGAGGCCGTGGCGGGCAACGCCGGGGTTCAGCTTGAAAGACTGTTTACCTTCCGGCGCAGCGAGATATACCTGGCTTGTCACAAGTCCGTCCCGGCCAGTTTCCTGGAACAGCTGCAAACCCGGCTGGACCAACTGAAAGAGGAGGGCCGCTACCACCAGATTCGGCAGCGGGTTCTGGGGAACGGTGAATGAACCTGGAAGAAAAAGGCGCAGAAGTAACCCGCTGGCACAGCATTACCACCCGGCAGGCCCTGGTAACGTTCGTGATTGCCTTGCTGCTCAGCGCTGGCACCGGCCTGTTTCAACTGGTGTCGGATGCCCGTGTGGTGCGTGCGGAAACCCGCGAAGACATTGAGCGGCTACTGAACCTGGTTGAAGGGTCTGCTGCGGAAGCTGCTTTCCAGCTTAACCCGGATCTGGCCAACCAGGTGGTTGACGGCCTCTATAATTACCGCAGTGTCCGTTATGTTTCCCTGAGCGACGACTTCGGCCGGGTCCTGATGGAGAAAGGCGATGAAAGCAATGAGCAGGCGGGCATGCTTTTGCAGGCATTGTTCAGTGACATAACGCATTTCCGCAAGTCGCTGAACTATTCCGTATCCAGGACCCCGGAGCCGCTACAGGTAGGGGAACTGCGGTTGGTGCTTTCCGCAGCGGCGATTGGCGAGTCCTATCTCCAGCGTGGGCGACGCCTGTTCCTGCTGGGCATCGTTGAGGCATTGAGTATTGCCGTGCTGGTGGTGCTGGTTTTCCACTTCCTGATCACTCGCCCCCTGTTAAGTATTTACCGAGCCATTGCCGCCGTAAGCCTTAGGCAGCCGGGAAAATGGCCCAGGCCCAATACGCCGCTTTCCCGCAGGGACGAGCTGGGGCGCTTGGTGCGGGAGCTGGACAATTTGATGCAGGCATTCCAGAAGGGGCTGGACCAACGGGACGCGTTGCACCAGATATCGACCATTGACGGCCTGACCGGCGTACCGAACCGTCGCTTTTTCGATGAGTTCCTGAAAAAATGCTGGTACCAGGCGGCAGACCGCAAACACCCCCTGGCGTTGATTTTTATCGATATCGATTACTTCAAACCCTTCAACGACAATTACGGCCATGCTGTAGGGGATGATTGTCTGCGCTCGGTGGCCCGGGCATTGACCGGCGCCTTGACCCGTCCTGCCGATATCGTGGCGCGCTATGGCGGGGAGGAGTTTGTCTGTGTCCTCCCTGGTACGGATCTTGACGGCGCGCGGGCCGTCGCGCAGAGAATACGCCACCAAGTCAATGCGCTGGCCATTCCCCATAACCATTCGGAGGTGGCACCCTATATCACCGTCAGTATGGGCGTCGCCAGTGCCGTGCCGGGAAATGACGAGGTGGATATGATCCGCCTGCTGGAAATTGCAGACCATCGCCTTTACCTGGCCAAGGGTCAGGGCCGCAACCGCTGTGTCTGGCACGACTGACCTCGTTCCGCATCGCCAGCCTTCTCTCCGTGCCTTCCTTTGTGGATGGGTGCGATGGTCGACCAAACGCCGTATAATCCCATGCCTTGTTGTTGCAGACGTGGCGTTTGGCGCTACAGCTGCTGCTGTAAACCAGTCGGGGTTTGGAGTTTTTGCACCATGAATCAGGCAACTGAGCAGGGTACGCTGTATGTCATTTCCGCACCGTCAGGAGCGGGGAAAACCAGTCTGGTGGCGGCCATGCTCGAACAGGATGCGCAGCTCTGCGTATCCGTCTCCCACACCACCCGCCCCATGCGTCCGGGGGAGCAGGACGGTATTAATTACCATTTTGTCAGCCGGGAAGCCTTCGAGGAGATGATTGGCGGGGGGGAGTTCCTGGAGCACGCCGACGTTTTCGGCAACTACTATGGCACCTCCCAAACCTGGGTGCGTGACACCCTGGCCAAGGGCCGGGATGTGATCCTGGAAATTGACTGGCAGGGGGCCGAACAAGTCCGTCGGCTGATGCCTGGCTGTGTCAGTATTTTTATCGTGCCACCGTCGCTGGAAGCCTTGAAAGAGCGGCTGACAGGCCGTGGCACCGATGCGCGTGAAGTAGTTGAACGGCGCCTTAAAGAGGCATCGGATGAGTGCAGCCATGCCCTGGAGTTCGATTACCTGGTGGTCAACGACGATTTCAATATTGCTCTTGGTGACCTGCTGTCGATCGTTCGGAGTCAACGGCTGCGGATGCAGGTCCAGCAGGTTCGACACTCCGAATTGCTTACGGGGCTGTCCGCAGGGTGATCCGGGCGCTTTGCCTGTATACAAATTGAACCAGTAGGATTAAACTACGCGGTCTGCTGAAATCAGTCATTTTTGCTATTGTCGGGGAAGTTATGGCACGAGTTACCGTTGAAGATTGCCTTGAACACGTTGATAACCGGTTCCAGCTGGTTATGCTGGCCACCAAGCGCGCCCGCCAGATCGCTACCAAGGGCTACGAGCCGCTGGTTGCCGAAGAGAACGATAAGCCAACTGTTATTGCCCTGCGCGAAATCGCCGAAGGCAAGATCTCCCGTGATCTCCTCACCGAGGACGATGACGAGTAAGGTGTGAGGCGGGAATATTTTCTGTTAACCCGCCGAGGGCATTGAAATCTGGTTTTGCGGTTTTATAGTGTAACTATAGGCATTACCGGAATTACCTCGGAAGGACCCGAATGCTCGCATTCGGGTTTTTTTATCCCTGATATTCAATATACCCACGGAGGCGCGGTGTCGGCAGAGGCAACGGTTGATGTGCTGGCCAGTGAACTCAGCACCTATCTCGATACCAATCGCATCAACCAGGTGCGAAGAGCCTACTATTATGCCGAACAGGCCCACGAAGGGCAGATGCGCAAAAGCGGTGACCGCTACATTACCCATCCCCTGGCGGTGGCCCATATCCTGGCCGGCCTGAAACTGGACCACCAGAGCCTGATGGCAGCCATGCTTCACGATGTTATCGAAGACACCGGCATTCCCAAGGATGCGCTGGCGGAGCAATTCGGTGAAGACGTGGCGGAACTGGTGGATGGCGTCAGCAAACTGACCCAGATTGAATTCCGCTCCCGTGCCGAAGCCCAGGCGGAGAACTTCCAGAAGATGACCCTGGCCATGGCGCGGGATATCCGCGTGATACTGGTCAAACTGGCGGACCGCCTGCACAACATGCGCACCCTGGGCCCCATGCCCTATGAAAAACGCCAGCGCATCGCCAACGAAACCCTCGATATCTACGCGCCGATTGCCAACCGCCTGGGTATGCACTCCATCTGTACCGAACTGGAAGACCTGGGCTTTTCATCCCTGTACCCGATGCGGTCGAAATATATTTCCAAGGCGGTGGCGAAACTGCGGGGCAGCCACCGGGAAATTATCGACGATATCCGGGGCAAGTTGCAGGAGAAGCTGGAAGAGCGCAGTTTGCCAGGCCGGATACTGGGCCGGGAGAAACACCTGAACAGCATCTACAACAAGATGAAGTTCAAGCAGAAATCCTTCCATGAAATCATGGATGTGTATGCCTTCCGCATCATCACTGATACCGAAGACGACTGTTACCGCATCCTTGGCGCCGTGCACAGCCTGTATAAGCCGCTGCCGGGCCGCTTCAAGGACTACATAGCCATGCCCAAGGCCAATGGCTACCAGTCCCTGCACACCACCCTGTTCGGTATGCATGTAAACATTGAAATCCAGATCCGCACCGAGGAAATGGAACATATTGCCAACAATGGTATTGCGGCCCACTGGATGTACAAGAACGAGCCCTCCAACGTTACCAGCGTCAACCAGTCACGGGTCGACCGCTGGGTGAAGGGCCTGATGGAAATGCGTGAGCGTGCGGACGATTCCCTGGAATTCATCGAGCATGTGAAGGTGGACCTGTTCCCTGACGAGATCTATGTGTTCACCCCCAAGGGCAAGATCATGGAACTGCCCAGCGGCGCTACGCCCGTGGACTTCGCCTACGCCATTCATACGGATATAGGCAATGCCTGCGTGGCCTGCCGCATTAACCGCAATCTGGGCTCCCTGAGTCAGCCGTTGCAAAGCGGCCAGACGGTGGAAATCATTACCGCGCCCGGCGCCCGACCGAACCCTGCCTGGCTCAGCTTTGTGGTCACCGGCAAGGCTCGCAGCAGCATTCGCCATGTGCTCAAGAACCAGAAGCGCGCCGAGTCCCTGGACCTGGGTAAAACCCTGCTCAAGAAGTCTCTCAAGGGCTTTGGAACCAGCCTGTCGAAGATCAGCGAGCATCAGATCCAGGCCGTTGTTACCCACAATCAGGTGGACAGTTTCGACGATCTGGTCAGCGATATTGGCCTGGGTAATCGCATGGCGTACCTGGTTGCCCGGCAATTGGTTAGCGGTAGCACGGAAGGTGAAGCGTCGGATGCCGCCTCGGCACCGGTCATGGACAAGGCCGACAGCAGCCCTGTCACAATCCGTGGCACCGAAGGCCTGTTGGTACGGTTTGCCAACTGTTGCAAGCCCATTCCGGGGGACCCGGTGGTGGGTGCCATGGATTCCGGAAAAGGTATGGTTATCCATTCGGACACCTGCACCAGATTGCCGGAAGATGATGAAGCCCGGGCTCGCCTGACCCACCTGAAGTGGGCCAAGGATATCGCTAACGAGTTTTCCGTGGAACTGAGGGTAGAGCTGGAACGCCAGCGCGGTGTGATCGCCGAGCTGGCCAACGCCGTGGCCATGGCGGATGGCAACATTGAGCGCATCAACGTGGAAGAACAGAACGCAAGGCTGGGCATTGTCAGCCTTGTGGTGCATGTAAACGGTCGCCGGCACCTGGCCAGGGTGATGCGGCGGATCAGGAATATTCGTGCGGTTACCCATATAAACCGGGTAAGGCACTGAGACAGCCGCTGACCGACGGGCCCCGGGCGCGACTTTCGGCGTGTTGACAGGCTGGCCACCCAGAGGTGACGATTGGCGTTTTGAAAACGAGAGGCCCCAAGGTCATGACCAACAAATCCGTAATCCAGACCGAAAATGCTCCCCAGGCGATCGGTACCTACTCCCAGGCTGTCAAAGCCGGCGATACCGTCTACATTTCCGGGCAGATCCCGCTGGTGCCGGAAACCATGGAAGTGGTGGCGGGCGACTTCGCCGCCAAAACCCGGCAGGTATTCGAAAACCTGAAGGCCGTTTGCGAGGCCGGCGGCGGTGAACTCAAGGACATCGTCAAACTCAATATCTACATGACGGATCTGAGCAACTTCGCCACGGTAAACGAGATCATGGCCACCTACTTCCCGGAACCGTATCCAGCCCGTGCTGCCGTAGGCGTGGCTTCCCTGCCCAAGGGTGTTCCTGTGGAAATGGAAGCGGTGATGGTACTGAGCTGATATCCCGGCACCATCCAGTCAATGGGGCGGCCCTCTGCAGGCCGCCCTTATTCTTTCCGCCAGGCAATCAGTTCCCGGTAACCGGCGCGGAAATCCGGATAGCGGAAGCGAAACCCGGATTCCAGTAAGCGCCTGTTACTGCAGCGCTTGCTACCTGCGCGGCCACCCTTGCGGGCATCTGGCTGCGGAGTGGCACAGGGCAGCTGTTCCCTGACCCAGGCCACGACCTCGTCCAGTCTGACCGGTTCACAGTCGCTGGCGAGATAGCACTGTTCCAGTGGTTTCTCCTCCAGCGCCAGGTTTACCAGGTGGCAGACCGCCGCCACGGCATCGGTTTCGTGAATCCGGTTGCTGAACGGGGCAGGGCGCGCTGGGTCCATGCGGCCGTTCACCACTGCGTCCAGAAACTGTTGGCGAGTGGGCCCGTAAATACCGCTGAAGCGTACGACTGTCGCAGGGTTGCCGCTGTTCAATGCAACCTGTTCGCCTGCAAGCACCATCTGGCCACTGAAGCGGGCAGGCTCTGTGGGGCTGGTCTCCTCAACCCAGGAGTCGTCATTCTGGGCGTAGACACTGCTGCTGCTGACAAAGATCAGACGCTTGAGTACCTGAGCCCCGAGGGCGACCACGAGATTTTCCAGACCACGGACGTAGGCGTTGCGGTAGCCCTGCTCATCGTAGCTGGAAGGGGTCAGGCAATAGACCACGATATCAAGGTCATCCGGCAGAACGGCTTCGACCTGTTCCTGGTTCAGCAGATCGGCACCAAGGGGGTGAACCCCCTGGGGAATCCGGGCCGGGTTGCGTCGTAAACCGAATACCTCTGCCTGCCGGGACAGGCTTTCTGCAATAGCTCCACCGAGTTTGCCGCAGCCTGCGACGAGTACACGTGGCATCTGCTTGTGTTCAGTGATTGCCATAGGCAATATCAATCCTTATGCTTTGGCTAATAAATTAACAGGGCGCTGTACCGCGCACTGAGCTGGACGAGATCTGACCGGAGCCCACCATGACTCTTACCGAGTTAAGATACGTTGTTACCCTTGCACGGGAAAGGCATTTTGGCCGCGCCGCCGAGCGTTGCCATGTCAGCCAGCCCACCCTCAGTGTGGCGGTCAAGAAACTGGAAGACGAACTGGGCATCCCCCTGTTTGAGCGCAGCAAGAACAGCATCCGTGTTACCGAAACCGGCAAGCGGATCATCGAGCAGGCGCAGCGTGTTCTGGACCAGGTGGGTGTCATTCGCGACATGGCGCAGGATGGCAAGAACCAGCTCAATGCGCCCCTGAAAGTGGGCGCCATTTACACCATCGGGCCCTACCTGTTTCCGCACCTTTTGCCGGAGTTGCGCCGTGCCGCCCCGGAGATGCCTCTGTACATCGAGGAAAACTACACCGCAACCCTGCGCCAGAAACTGCGCCAGTCCGAGCTTGATGCCATCATCATCGCCCTGCCATTCGAAGAGCCCGAAGTGGTGACCCTGCCACTGTACGACGAGCCCTTCGTGGTGCTGCTGCCCGGGGGCCATCCGCTGACCGGGCGGGAGAGCCTGACAGCGGAGGAGCTGGCCCAGGAGCAGTTACTTCTGCTGGGCCCCGGCCACTGTTTCCGTGACCAGGTGCTGGAATCCTGCCCGCCGCTGGTGGATGCCGTTACCCGCAACCCCAACAGTACCCACTCACCAGCCCTGGTTACCGAGGGCAGTTCCCTGGAAACCATTCGTCATATGGTGGCTTCCGGACTGGGTATCACGGTGTTGCCGCTTTCCGCCGCAACTGCCATGCAATACGACGAGAGTATTCTGGCGGTTCGGCCCTTTGCGGCGCCGGTGCCTTATCGAACGGTAGCGTTGGCCTGGCGGGTGACTTTCCCGCGGCCCAAGGCGATAGATGTTCTATCACTGGCAGCGAGCCAGTGCCGGGTGATTGAAAAAGCGAAAATTGAAACTCCCGCTGCTGCCGCAACCGCCTGAGCCAGGATATGACGTCACTGGAAGACATCCCGGTTACCACTCTGAAAGGCGTCGGCGGCGCTTTGGCGGACAAGCTCGCGAAACTGGGAATCCAGTCGCTCCAGGACCTTCTGTTTCACCTTCCCCATCGATACGAGGATCGGACCCGCATTATCCCCATGGGCAATCTTCGCATAGGCGATGTGGGTGTGGTGGAAGGCCAGGTGATGAAGGCCGATCTGGTGATGGGACGACGCCGGAGCCTGCAGGTAACCCTGAAAGACAACAGCGGCTTTCTGGTCATGCGGTTTTTCCATTTCAACGCCGCCCAGAAAAATCAGCTTATCGAGGGAGCTCGGGTCCGTTGCTTCGGTGAGGTGCGGCCGGGGCGTGCCGGCTATGAATTCTATCATCCTGAATATCAGGTCAACCCCCCGCCCATGCCGGCCCGGGGCGAAGCCACCCTGACGCCGGTTTACCCTCTCACCGAGGGTATTCAGCAACCGCGGGTGCGAAGCCTTTGCCAGCAGGCACTGGGTTACCTGAAACGTTACCCGATTCGCGAGTGGCTTCCAGCAGAGCTGCTGGCAAGCTATCAGTTACCCGGTATCACGGAGGCAGTAGAGCTTGTGCACTCACCGCCGGCCAGCGCACCGGTGCATTTGCTGGTGGAGGGGCGGCACCCGGCCCAACAGCGCCTGGTGATGGAGGAGCTGCTAGCCCATCAGCTAAGCCTGCTACAGGTTCGTCAGCAGGTCCAGGCCAGGGAAGCCCTGCCACTGCTTCCCAGCGGCGACCTGCCAGAGCGTTTTCTTGACCTTCTTCCCTTCCGCCTCACCGGCGCCCAGCACCATGTGGTGAGTGAAATCCGTCAGGATCTGAGCCAGCCGGTTCCCATGTTGCGGCTGGTTCAGGGGGATGTGGGTTCCGGTAAAACCGTGGTGGCCGCACTGGCCGCGCTGCAGGCCATTGGTGCCGGTGCCCAGGTGGCTTTGATGGCGCCCACTGAAATACTGGCGGAGCAGCACTACCACAACTTTCACGGCTGGCTGGAGCCACTGGGCGTACGGGTGGCATGGTTGTCCGGCAAGATCAAGGGCAAGGCCCGCAAGGAGGCGTTGGAGGATATTGGTAGTGGAGATGCCTCCGTGATTGTGGGCACCCATGCCCTGTTTCAGGAGGACGTTGCCTTCAGCCGGTTGGCGCTGGTAATTGTGGACGAGCAACACCGTTTTGGTGTTCACCAGCGCCTGGCCCTGCGAGAGAAAGGGGTTGGCGGCACCATGGCACCACACCAGCTGATCATGACGGCAACCCCCATTCCACGTACCCTGGCCATGAGTGCCTACGCGGATCTGGACACCTCGGTGATTGACGAGTTGCCCCCTGGCCGCAAGCCAATCGAGACCATCGCTATCCCCGACAGCCGCCGGGACGATGTGACGGATCGAGTCCGTAAAGCCTGCCGGGAGGGTCGCCAGGCGTACTGGGTGTGTACACTGATTGAGGAATCGGAAGCGTTGCAATGCCAGGCTGCGGAGGTGACTGCACAGGAGTTGGCGGAACGGCTTCCGGACCTGAAGCTCGGGCTTGTGCACGGCCGCCTGAAAGCCGCCGAGAAAGCCGCGGTGATGGAGCAGTTCAAGAATGGTGAGCTGGATCTTCTGGTAGCCACCACAGTGATTGAAGTGGGGGTTGATGTGCCTAATGCCTCATTGATCATTATCGAGAACCCGGAGCGCCTGGGCCTGGCTCAGTTACATCAGTTGAGGGGCAGGGTCGGCCGCGGTGAGGAAGCCAGTTATTGTGTGCTGATGTACCACCCGCCGTTGTCACTCAATGGCAAGGCCCGGCTGCAGGCCCTCCGGGACAGCCAGGACGGCTTCGTGATCGCGGAGAAAGATCTGGAAATTCGTGGCCCGGGCGAGGTTCTGGGCACGCGCCAGACTGGCATGATGCAGTTCCGCCTGGCGGATTTTGAGCGTGATAAGGGCTGGATTGAGCCCATACGGGAAATGGCACCAGGTCTTATGGGGCAGCCGGCCCTGGTAAACGGCCTGATTCGCCGCTGGCTGGGTGAACGGATTCGCTACGGTGACGTATAACTGGCATCTGATTCGCGCCGAAAGCGGGCAGAAACTAGGCTGAAGTCAAAGTTGGGTCGTTGTTTGTACCCTATACTGAACGATAACCAACGTGCCTGCAGGGCACCGTCAATATTAGGGGAGAGACTTATGGAGCTACCTGTCGCAGTCAGGCAGGCACTGGGCGATTCGGCAGCCGGCGTTTCCCTGCGTGATGCGAGTCAGGCAAGGGCCGACGAGTTGCTGCGCATGGTGCTGCTCAGCGACGAACAGGGAAATCTTCAGGCCATCTGTCGTCAGGGGGATCTGCTTGATATCAACGCACTCAACAAAGACCTCGGCCGGGACCTGCGGGTAATGAAGCGGCGGGAACAGGTCCGTGTGCGCGAGCGTTCCGGCCTCTCAGAACTGCCGGCGCTGCCTTCGCTGACAGGCTGGCCCACGGTGGTAGACAGCCGGGTGGATGAGCAGGCCTCTGTCGCACTGGTGCTGGGTGACCAGAATCTTTGTATGGTCATGCCTGCCGATGAGTTCAAGGCAATTACCGCCACCGCTGAGAGGCGGTCGTTTTCAGTGGCGCCAGACACCATTGCCGTCAACCTGGACAGCCCGGAACGAGACCGGGACCAGTTGCACTCTGCCATCCGGCGATTTACCACCCTGCGTATCCAGCAGCGCCTTGAAGACACGCTGGAACTGCCTCCGCTGCCTGAAACCGCGCAGAGGATTATCCATCTGAGGGTCAATCCCAATGCGGTAATGGGGGACCTGGTGGATGTGGTGGAAAGTGACCCCAGCCTGGCGGCCCAGGTGGTCAGTTGGGCGTCATCGTCCTTCTATGCCGCCGCCGGGCAGGTGCGATCGGTACATGATGCGGTGTCACGGATTCTGGGATTCGATCTGGTGATGAACCTGGCCATGGGGCTATCCCTGGGGCGTGCCCTGAAACAGCCCCAGGATCACCCCGAGGGTTACGTGGACTATTGGCAGCAGGCCATCTGGCAGGCCCAGTCGGCGGGTGTACTGGCCAGCATGATGCCCCGTGGTAAACGCCCGGTGTTTGGCCTGGCTTATCTTTCCGGGCTGCTGCACAACTTTGGCTATCTGGTGCTGGCTCAGGTGTTCCCGCCTCACTTCAAGCTCGTTTGCCGGTCCCTCGAAGCGAACCCGCATATGGATTCATCGCTGATCGAGCATTTCCTGCTGGGTGTTACCCGCGAGCAGATTGCAGCGGAGCTGATGCAGAACTGGGGTATGCCTGACGAAGTCTGCATTGCCATTCGCAACCAGAAGAATCCGGGCTATGAGGGCCCCCACGCGGTTTACGGGAAACTGTTGTGGCTGGGGCGGCAATTATTGACTCACCGTGGTGTGGCTCTCGGAGCCGGTGAGGAAGTAACCGCGGAATTCTATGAGTCCCTGGGGCTGGATGCGCAAAAGGTTGAGGAGCAGTTCAACGAACTTGTTCACAACAAGGACAGTATCATGGCCATGGCCGGGATGCTGAATCAGTAACGCAAAAAAGCCGGCCCGAAGGCCGGCAAGCTCACCCGCTTGTTGCAGATCAAACCAAACGTGTTCAGGAGAAAACAACCAGAGCCGCTGCTGGGTCAGTAAAGGCAGCGTTCTGATTTAAACTTAGCCAATCTGCACGGAAATAAAAGCCGGCTCTTCCGGGGTTGGATGCATGAACGGGGTGTCATCTGGTTGTCACAACTGAAGAGATTGATTTGTAAAGCTAATCATATCTCTCGAGGCACCGAATGCTTACAAAACGTTACAAAAATGCTTCCCTGTTCGCTTCATCGTGTCCGGGCGCTGGCGGGATCTAGAAGGGGTGGTGACGAATGGCGGTAGCCGCCCGCCGAATGGCATCGGCGTGTTCTTCCTCGACGGCCAGTCTTTCCCGGTCCATCTTCTCTACGAACCTGCCTTCGGTTTCCTGGCGTGCCCGGTGGGTAGGCATGTGCTGGATCAGGTCATGCACCTCCTGAAATACCCGGAAGGGCGCCTGTTCAAGTAGCTCCGGGGCCACATGATCCAGGAGCCCCTTGATACGCAGGCAGGCCTCGGAGTATTCCACCTGGTCCTCTTCCACCGCCATCGCCAGAACCCGGATACTTTCCACCATGTTTTCCCGGCGCTCTTTCTGGAAGGTTTCGGTTTTCGCCTGCCGCTTTCTGCTGTCCTGCAGCGTGCGGGACTGGCGGACAATAAAGGCCACCAGCAAAACGATAGCCAGAAGGCCGGCAATAATCAGTGTCCATTGAAGCCACAGGGGCATAGAGTTCTCCGTTCACATATTCACGCCAGTTTACGTGGGCGCTCTGCGCGCCAGACTTTTACATTCACCGACTGTCCGTTAAGTACGGACGTACCCACCAGCGGATCTGTCTGCTGGTCACTGATGACATCATTAATGCTGGCCCCGGCGTGAGCCACGGCGACGGA
>CAZFPG010000052.1:3270-12887 GCA_964521055.1 uncultured Marinobacter sp. | reverse complement strand
GGCTTGTCACCTTGCGCATGGCCCAGTCCGCGGTCAAGCAGATCGAGATTGATGAACGCCGCGAGCTGAATGACGAGGACGTTCTGAAGGTGCTGGACAAGATGCTCAAACAGCGCCGCGATGCTGCCAGTCAATACGATGATGCCGGTCGTGAGGAGCTGGGCGACAAGGAAAGGGCGGAAATGGTGATTATCGAGGAGTTCATGCCCGCCGCCCTTACCGAAGATGACCTGGACGGCCTGATCCGTATGGCCATAAGTTCAACCGATGCCCAGGGAATGCAGGACATGGGGCGCGTAATGAATGAGCTGCGCCCCCAGGTGCTTGGCCGGGTGGATATGGGCCATCTGAGCAAGAAGGTGCGGGCGGCACTGGCGGGCTGATGGATGAGAGTGCAAGGCACTAAGCGCTGATACTCGGAATAACTGACCCCGGCTTTCGCCGGGGTTCTTTGCATTTGGGTACCCGATAGCTACTCTTGCGCATGCCGGGGTTTCGAACTAGATAAAAGACAAACAATAACATTGCGAGGTGCATCGGCAATGGGTGCATGTTGGTGTCCTGTTAGTTAGATAATCACTCCATTAAACATACGCAGAGGAAGGATTTCTCATGAAAATATGTTTATCGATTATCACCATCAGTTGTCTGGTTTTGACGGGGTTGGCATCTGCCGCTCCTCAGAGTAAACCCAATGGCCCCTGGCTCACGGACGAACAGAATGTGTCTTTGGCCGCATTACGCAGTTATGAGCAGCTTTGGCACACGCTCGAGCAACTGGATCGGTCGGCCAAAGGGGAGTTTATGCTTTCGAACGCACCGCGTGTCAGCAATACCGGCCGTGAAATTCCCGTGGTAACCATAGGAAATGGGCCTCGGCGGATCATGATCATCGCCCAGCAACACGGTAATGAGTATGTGGTGAGTGAAGCGATGGTTGAATTGGCCAGGGACCTTTCCAGCAACTCGAAGGAAGCCAGGGCCATACGGGATGCCCTGACGCTTACCATTGTGCCCAGAGTCAATGTGGACGGGTTTGATGCCAGTGTCGAGGATGCTTTCGGGACTACGCCACCATGGCGCCAGAACTACGATCCGTTCTGTGTTGCAGACCCTTGCCCTGCGTTCTACCAGCTCGGGCGCGGTTATGACGTCAATCGCTATCATTCGTTTATTGAGGACAGCCCGGAAGTCGACCCCTATGTTGGTGGCCCCAATCCTGTTCCCGAATCGGTTGCCACGCGGTTGTTGTTTGACGAGTTTCAGCCTTCGGTGGTTATCGATTTTCACCACCAGGGCTCCTACGTTGATGCCGACGGCAGGCTGATCACCGGCTCGACAATGTGGCCCAATGCCATTTCGGCAGCTGAGGAGCTTGGAGTGGTGGAGCAGTTTGAGGCCGGAGTTGAAATGGCAAAGAAAGTGGTCAGTGTTATGGCCACAGAGCTTGAACAGTATGGCTATGCCAACCTTACTCTCTACCCCGGCACAACGACACCAGGAATCGCCCGTAACGCCTATGGCCTGTTGGGGGCCGGCTCGGTGTTATTCGAGATGCGTGGCGGTATCGGAACCAAGGGCAACGGTTACATCACCAAGACCGCATACAATGCTGCCAAATCTGTTGTGGCAGCCATGGCCGATGGAACATTGTTTGACGCCGACATCACAATTGCTGAAAACCTTCCTCCCCGGGGGCCGGGGATTGGCGCACCAAATGAAGAGGCAGAAGAGGTGGAGTGACAAGACCTACCCCCGGTGAGTTGTATGCCCGGGGGCTTTCAGGAAAAAACGCCTCACTCAAAACCCCGGGGAACCGCTGGATTCGACCACGTTCCGCACCCAGGCCCTGCGGTTCAGATTTACGTTGTTTAACTGCGATCCACTGGCCGGTATGGGTTTTGGTGTCTACTTTAGTAGTAAGGTGAACTTGTTCTGAGGCTGCAGGTCTCGTAGGGCCGTTAAACGGGGGCGGAGAGCTCTGCACCGGCGGTTTCAGAGGTTTTTGATGACTAAATCAAGCGCGGTCCGGGTCTCTCTCAGCACCCGTTTCCTGCTGATGGTGTTGCCGGTGATGCTTCTGGTTTCCCTGGTGTTCATGGGAATACTGGCCCGTACCGAACTGCAACACATCGAACAGCTTAACCGCCAGTCGGGAGAGCTATCGGTACAGAACCTGTCGGTTATGCTGGCTGAACCGATCTGGCACTTCGAATGGCATCAGGCCGAGGTTCTGATCGAAACCGTGCTGAATAATGAGGCCCTGGTGTGCGTACAGCTTCACTTCGACAGCAACGTGAGAGCGCCGTTGGCCGCCGGCGACTGCGAGGCCCCCACCGCCACCCGGTTCAGCAAACCGGTAGAGTACACATCCCGCAGCACGACAACCAGGATTGCAGACCTGGATCTCTATGCCAAGGTGGAGCCGGAATGGGCAAGCATTGCCAGCGAGATGGGAAAGATCGGGGGCATGACGGTGACCCTGTTCGTGGCCCTGATCCTGTCCGCCAGTTTTGCCTTTCGCATGACCATCTTTCGTCCCCTGCAGCGGGTGTCCGGTTCGCTCCGTGAATACAGCAGGACCGGTGTTCGTCAGCCAGTGGACTGGCACGCCCGGGACGAGCTGGGGCTGCTGATCCGGGAATACAACGATAGCCTGGAACGCCAGGCCGAAACCGAAAAAAACCTGGAAAACCAGTTGCGGTTTGAGCAGACCCTGAAGGATACGCTGCCCATTCCCATTGCCGTGGTGACCATGGATAAGCAACTACAGGACATGAATCCGGCGTTCTTTCGCCAGTTGCAACTGGCCCCTGAAGACGCCGAGCGCCCCCTGGTTACCGAATACCTGCCGGAGGTTGACTGGGACGCCATTCTGGCCACTCCGGTGAGCGAAGTCACGCGGGTGGAAACTACCATTGCCAACGGGCCCCTGGAGGGCCAGACCTGGATCCTGCATGCCTCGCCGGTAACGGGAGCCCTGGGCTTCCGTTTCGGCGTTATTATCGCGTTGCTTAATATCACCCAGCGCATGGCTGCGGAGCAGCAGGCCAACGCAGCCCGGGAACAGGCGGAACGGGCCCTGGCCGAACTGCAGGACGCCCAGGAAAGCCTGGTGCAGGCGGAAAAGATGGCCTCCCTGGGTAGCCTGGTGGCCGGCATCACCCATGAGATTAACACCCCGGTGGGCTCCAGCCTCACGGTGGCCAGCGCGCTTGAGGACCGGGCCAGGGCGTTCCGTGGGGAAGTGGAGTCCGGGGCGTTGCGCAAGTCCAGTCTGATGTCGTTCCTGGAGAGTATCGATGAAGCCGTTACCATACTGCTCAGTAGTCTGCGAGCAGCGGCCGAGCAGATCAGTAACTTCAAGCAGGTGGCGGTGGACCAGGCCAGTTCCCAGCGCCGCGAGTTCAACCTGGCCAGCGCGATGGATGAGGTGATCTATACGTTACGCCCCCGCATCAAGCACACCCCCCACCGGCTGGAGGTGGAGATCCCTGGCGATGTGGTTATGAACAGTTATCCCGGGCCATTGGGGCAGGTGATCACCAACCTGTTCACCAACGCCCTGATCCATGGTTTTGATGGCGTCGACCAGGGTGTGGTACGAATTTCCGCTGAGAAAGTAGATGAGTCCGGAGTGGAGATCAGGGTGCAGGATAACGGTGTTGGTATCCCGGAGGAGCACATGCATCGGGTGTTCGACCCTTTCTTCACCACCAGGATGGGTAAAGGTGGTTCCGGTCTTGGCCTGAACCTTGTCTATACATTGGTTACCGGCATTTTGGGGGGGGACGTCAGCCTGACGAGCGCTCCCGGTGAGGGCGCTTGCTTTGTATTGAAGCTCCCCTTGCAGGCGCCCGCTGGTGTCCAGACGACAGGTAAGAACAAAACTTAATACCTGGGAGAGACGATTATGTCGGATTCAGACGACGAGTGGATTCGGTTTGAAGATGAGGACAGTCCTGTCATGGCGCATGAGGCGCCGGATGAAGGGTGGCGGGTACTGATCGTTGACGATGAAGAACTGGTGCACGAAGCTACCCGCTATTCCCTCAAGGACACCCTGTTCCTTGGAAGGCCGCTGCAGTTGTTCAGTGTGTACTCGGCGGCAGAGGCCAGGAAGGCATTGTCGGAGGAGCCCGAGTTTGCGGTAATCCTGCTGGATGTGGTGATGGAGTCCCATGATGCGGGGCTGACGCTGGTCAGCTTTATCCGCGATACCTGTGATGATCACTGCGTCAGGATCATCTTGCGCACGGGGCAGCCTGGTTACGTGCCCGAGGTGGATGTAATCCAGAAATACGATATCAACGACTACAAATCCAAGTCGGAATTGACCCGCAACCGGCTGATCACTTCCGTCACCGCCGCCATTCGAGCTTACCAGCAACTGAAAACCATCGAAGCCAGCCGCCGGGGCCAGGCCAAGATCATCAGCGCCGCCAACGAGCTGTTCAAGGAGCGGGCGGTACAGACCTTCTCCCAGGGCGTGGTGTTGCAGTTATGCGGCCTGTTGCAGATTCCGGAGGAGGGGTTTGTCTGCTGCCACTTCGACGGAGCCGAGGCCAACACCCTGACAATACTCGCTGGAAGCGGGCGGTTTGCCCCGGGCACGGTGCTGAATCTGGCGGACCCGGTGGAGGAGCCACTGATCGCCTACATCCGCGAGGTTTACCGGGAGAAACGCAACAAGATCTGGCCTGACCGGGTGGTGCTTCACATTACCTCCCCCAACGGCGACGAGCTGGTGGTACACATTTTCACCCGGGAGGGGCTGAACGATATAGACCAGCAGCTACTGGAGCTCTTTTCCGTCAACATTGCCGTGGGTTTTGACAATGCCCGGATGTTCGAACATATCGAGCGGCTGGCCTATATCGACAGCCTGACCGCGCTACCGAATCGCGCATCCCTGTCGGACACCCTGTCGGACCATTTGAAACAGGGCGATCCCTGCATCCTGATAGACCTTGACCTGGATAACTTCCAGGCCATCAACGATGGCCTCGGCCGGCACATGGGGGACCGGGTGCTGCGTGCGGTGGCCGAACGGCTGCAGCAGGAGTTTGGTGATGCCGGGCTGGTTGCCCGTATCGCCGCCGACAGTTTTGCGGTGCTGATCCTCAGTGATGACCAGGCAGCCATCGAAGACCGGCTGCGGCGCTTCATCAAACGGTTCGAGAGGAACCTGGAAATGGGGGGGAATGAAATCCCGGTCAGTATGACCGCAGGCCTGGCCGTTGCCCCCGCACACGGCAAGAGGGCCGAGGCCCTGCTGCAGAATGCCGGCATCGCCCTCAAGGAAGCCAAGCGCATCCTGCGGTCGTCCTGTTGTACCTTCGATCCCAGCTACGAAAAAGCGCTACAGCATCGCCTGCGTATTGGCCGGGAGCTGCGCCACTGTGTCGAACACGATGAGCTGGTCCTGCATTACCAGCCCCAGGTGTCCCTGCGTCGCCAGCGGGTGATCGGGGTGGAAGCCCTGGTGCGCTGGCGCAAGCACAACCGCCTTATACCGCCTGCGGATTTCATTCCCATTGCGGAGAACTCCGGCCACATCATTGCCATTGGAACCTGGGTGCTGGAGGAGGCCTGCCGTACCCAGGTGCAGTGGCGCGAGCAATTGGGCCAGGACCTGACCATGGCCGTGAACGTCTCCATGCGACAGCTCAAGGACCCGGACTTCTTCAGTGTGCTGGACGACATCATCGGCCGGACCGGCATTGAACCCAGGCACCTGGAGCTCGAAGTGACTGAGTCGATGATGATGCTCGATACCGGCATGCTGTGGGAGATCCTCACGGAGGCGCGGCAGCGGGGCGTCAAGGTTGCCATTGACGATTTTGGTACCGGCTATTCGTCCCTGAGTTACCTGCAGCAACTGCCGGTGGACCGGCTGAAGATCGACCGTTCGTTTGTCACGGGTATCGACGAGCGCTCCGAAAGCCAGATTATCGCCGCCCTGGTGGTGGAGATGGGGCATCTGCTCAAACTCAATGTGATTGCCGAGGGCGTCGAGAGCGAGGCTGAGCTGGGTCAACTGCGCAGGCTGGGATGCGACGATGCCCAGGGGTTTCTCTACGCCAGGCCAATGGAGAGCGGGGCGTTGGTCGAGTTTGTCAGGCAGTTCGGTCAGGTATGGTAGCCTGCGTCTTTGACGTGCCGCCAATTTGCGGTATTGGAGCGGCTACCTATACTTCAATCTGACAGGAGCTCGCTTTGTTGACGGTGAGTTGATGTGCTGGGTGGCGAGTCGCGATTGCCTTTACGATAAGCTCGAATACGGGTGCCCATGCACCGAACACCTTTGGTAGGTGACAGGATGGAAAAGCGAAGCCTTAAGCAAAGGAGGCTGAAGAGTGTGAATTTCTTGTTTGCATTGTTCAGTCTGTTTTTCATTTTCCCGGTTAACGGCTGGGCCTATGAGTTAAGGGTTGGGTTTGGCCAGGATAAACCTCCTTTTGTTATTGGAAGGACCAAAACCGGGCTGGAGATTGATATATTCCGGGAAGCCCTGGCCTATAAGGGGCATAGCATGGAAGTGCGCCATATGCCCAACAAGAGGCTCCAGATTGCGTTACTTAGTGAACAGAGTATTGATGCCGTCGCCACGGTTCGCCAGGTTCCGGGCGATGGGCTTTTTTTTGTGGATGAGTTTATTTACTTTGACAATTACGCAATATCCAAAGTTGAAGACAACCTGGAAATTAACGGAGTGTCGGACCTCATCGGGCTAAGGGTGGTGACATGGCAGAACGCCTATCGTGATCTTGGGCCGGAATTCGAGAGTATTTTTAAACCCAGCCCACCTGAAGGGTATAAGAATCTGTATACAGAACATGCTAGCCAGGAAGGCCAGAACCTGATGTTCTGGGGGGACCGGGCAGAGGTCATTGTAATTGATAAAACCATATTCGGGTGGTACCGCCAACAATTGAGTGACGTTACGGACACAACGCCTGAAGTGACCTTCCATAACATCTTTTCAGGGAGGACTTATTATCAGGCGGCTTTCAAGAGTGAAGAACTGGCGAGGGATTTCGAAGAGGGGCTGAAATATCTAAAAGTTACAGGAAGATACGCCCAGCTCTACAGTGAATACATACAATAACTGCCCCTCACTTTACCAGTCGAGCTTTATACTCCCCAGAAGGGCATCGCCCAGGCGTTGGTCCAGGGTTCCTGCCTGCAGGTCCGAATACCGGACGCGGGTATCCACGCTCGCGCCAAGCCCCAGAACCACCGCTGGCCACAATCCACCCCCTGAGCTGATGCGATATGTCAGTTCCGCTCGCCACTCACGCAGATAAAGCGCGCTTTCGACTTCCCGGGCCTTATCAAGCGTGGCCCAGCGGTCCCCCATGCGTTCCAGCCGAATCTCCCAGCGTTCACCGGGGCTTTGCCAGCGCAGCATGACAGGCAGATCCATCAGCCAGTGGCCGCTATCATCTGTGTGCTGCCAGCGCACCCTGGGAAGCCAGCGGAAGGAGCCGAAGCGATGATCGCCGCCCACCCCAAGGCTTAAGGGCGAGTCCTCATTCACCGCCCGGAATATTGCTATACGGCCGTTTACAACATCACTATGAAATACACGGTGCTTGAACATATTGGAGGTGCCGGCCAAACCAGCCCGTGCTTCCACATGGTAAAGGCGGTGTTGCCATTGGCCTCCGAACATTAACCGGTGCAAATGGCCGTTGTGTGCCGGTTCACCAGTGCGTATGCGCAGAGGCTGATAGTCGTAATTAACACTGAACTCACTCGCGGCGCCCTGGCGACGCCAGCCCAGCCCACGCTGGGAGCGACTCACCTCGTTGGCTGACGGTACATCTTCCGGCCAGTCGTAAGGCTGCCACTGGCGGTACTGTAGATAGAAGCCGCTGGAGGCCTGAACCGCCTGCGGTGCGATAAAGCAAACTGACAGGAGAGCTGCCAGAGGGAAAGACCCCGGAAATCGGAATAGATTCATTTCTCGTCTTTTTGGCATATCAACTTTGGCTACAACGAGGCTTTTGCAACTTTTTTGGCGATCGGCGTCGTAGTGGCCCTTCTTTCGCCGCTGTATCCGCGTAGCATAGACCATGGGGCCGGGCAGGAGGCAGATGAGGAAACCGGCCTTCAGGTGGCGTACGATTATCAGCTACAGAGCGAGCAGGGCGAGCCGTTTACTTATGATTCGGAAGAATCCGCTTCTGGCCAGGCGGGACACTAGTGGCGTTGGCCAAACACATATACACCTGACAGCTAACCGGGAGATCTACCATGCACGTGTTCATTGCAGGCGCCAACGGGCAAATCGGGCAACACCTGTTGCGGGAAATGGCAGACAGCGATCATGAGGCCCGGGCCCTGGTCCGGCACCCTGATCAGGGCCCCGAGTTACAGCAGCTGGGCGCTACGGAAACCGTGCTGGGGGATCTGGAGAAAGACTGTAGCGAGGCCATGAAAGGCTGTGATGCGGTTATTTTTACGGCCGGCTCCGGCCCCCATACCGGGCCTGATAAGACCGTCGATGTGGATCAGGACGGCGCTATCCGGCTGGTGGATACCGCCAGGGCCATGGGCATCAAGCGTTTCATCATGGTGAGCAGTATGCGTGCCGAGGAGCCTGAAAAGGGGCCGGAAAAGCTCCGCCATTACCTGTGGGCCAAACACAACGCTGATGAGCACCTCAAGAACAGCGGCCTGAATTACACCATCGTTCGCCCCGGGCAACTGACCAATGACGACGGTACCGGCAGGGTTGCAGCGAGTGGGAGACTGAAGGAGTTTGGTAAAATTCCACGGCAGGATGTTGCCCGCGTGCTATTGGCGGTGTTGGATTCGGAGTCGACCAGTAACCTCGTTTTTGATGTGGTGTCTGGCGATACGCCGGTGTCTGAGGCATTGGCAAAGCTGTAACGGCTGCCAGACTCCGCTATATTGGCCGGAGAATAAATCTGTTGTGGCCTTTAAACCTGGCCACAAGTTACCTTTCCAAGGGATCGCAACCATGTCTCTTTTCCCGGCCGACAGCGGCGAGAACGATCTGTTCATTTCCCGAACCGATCCAGAAAACCCATTGGGCACCCATATAGCCTTCAGTTTTGAGCTGGAGGGCAAGGTCTGGCCCACGGTGGAACACTACTTCCAGGGTATGAAGTTCACCGATGAAAACCGGCAGGAGAAGGTGCGGGCGGCGGCCACCCCTGCACTGGCGGGAAAGCTGGGCCGCAAGCGCCACAAAAGCTTGCGGCGGGACTGGAAGCAGGTGCGTGAAACGGTGATGACGCGCGGGGTGTACATTCGCTGCCGAACTCACCCCGAACTGGCGGAAGCACTGCTCTTAACCGGTGACCAGAAAATAGTGGAGAACAGTAATTTTGACTACTTCTGGGGATGTGGCCGTGATCGCCGGGGTGAAAACCGTTACGGGAAAGTGTTGATGAACGTGCGGGCCAAGTTGCGTGAAGAGCTGGTGGAGCGAGCCAATGGCTGAATCATTCTTCAGTTGGTGCGTAAGGCCGAGCGGGAAACGGCCACCAACCCCCGCCGCTACCTGATCAAACTGGCGTTGTTTGCCATGTTGGGTTACATCGTAATCTTCGGTGTGATGCTTGCCCTGCTTGGCCTCGTGG
>CAZFPG010000052.1:0-3170 GCA_964521055.1 uncultured Marinobacter sp. | reverse complement strand
GTGGCCGCTGCGTTTTTCATCCCGAAGCGTTGGGATGTGCTTTTTATATCGGATGTATCCTGTTGCAGCGCGGCGATGAGGCGGGGCTGGAGCATCTGGCGCTGGCCCGCACCAGTCCCAGCCTCATTGGTGACTGCGCCCACCTCGGCTACCAGTTTCTCCAGGATAAGGGTAAGGAGGCTGGAGCCGACGCCTGGTGGCAGGCATCACTGGACCAACAGGATATCTTTATTGCGGCCCAGCAGGAACGCCAGAGTGTTGGCCCCAAGGATACCTTGGTGCAACCGGAGATTCCGGCCGAATTGCTGGAGCGGTTGGTGGCCAACCTAAGGCGCCAGTCCAGGCGTTGCGCCTTTCCATCACCCGTTCCAGGCCGAGATAGAAGAACACCGGCAATCCACCCACCAGGGCGTAAAAGGCCATCAACCACGGGTGTTGCCATGGGCTTCCATAGGATCTTCCTTGTTTCAGTCCTTTGGGGATTCCAGTTACCTTTTGATACGAAACTTGGTCGAAATTTAACAAAATTTCCCATTCTGTGAAGATATCCTGCAAATCGAAATATGGTCGCAAATGCAACTATTAGCAAAATCGCAGCCGAGCCGTAGGAACATAACTCAAAAGGAAGCAGGGATGAATCATTCTGACACCAGCACGTTGCCGTCTGAAGACCTGGAGACCGAAAGACTTCGTTTGAATCGACGCCAATTCATGACTCACGCTGTGGCGTTTATGTCGCTGACGATGGTCGGTTGCCGGGAGCTTGAGATAACTTCATCAGATGGGGCCAGTTCCGATGGCGCTGCCTCGCTGAATTCAGGACCATCAGGTTGCAGAATAGCGGATAGCTTATCGCCAGACATTGAGCCTCGCACCAGTTTCCTACATCCAGGCCTCCTTAACACGGCCGCTGCCTTCGATCGGATGCGACAGAAAATTGATGATGGTGCCGAACCCTGGGCCAGCGGTTGGGCTGCATTGACATCGAGTTATGCATACTCCCTGACACAGCCACTTCGACCAACCGAGGAGGTCATTCGTCCGGGCAACTCAGGGAACATGGTTATCGATATGCAGCAGACCTATGCGTATGCATTGGTCTGGAAGGTAACCGGAGATGCCCGCTACGGGAACAAGGCGGTTGAATATCTCGATGCCTGGTCATCTACCATGACCTCCCTGACAGGCAATGCGGACCGCTTCCTTGCGTCAGGGCTTTATGGTTACCAGTGGGCCTGTGCCGGTGAAATAATGCGGACCTACGATGGCTGGAGCCCGGAAGGCCTGGCCCGCTTCCAGGGTATGTTGAGTGACATCTTCCTGCCGATGTGCCGCCAGTTCCTTAGGGAGCACAACGGTACTGAGTCGACCAAGATCACGAACTACTGGGCAAACTGGGATCTCGCCAACATGTGCGGAATGCTTGCTATTGGCGTTTTCTGCGATGATGCGGAGGCCTACAACGAAGCGATCGAGTACTTCACAAGCGGACGTGGCAACGGTGCCATCGACCACGCGGTACAGTTTGTCCATCCGGGGCACCTTGGCCAGTGGCAGGAAAGTGCGCGGGATCAGGGGCATACCACGCTCGGGATCGCGCTTATCGGATGTTTCTGTGAGATGGCCTGGAACCAGGGCGACGACCTCTACAGCTACCGCAACAACCGTGTGCTGGCAGCTGCGGAATATGTCGCCGCGATGAACCACCGGCTCCCGTCCGGGGAGTTCCCCGAATTGCCTTTTGCCCCTTTCCGCAATGTGCACGGCACCTCCGGGGAGATTTCCGATATCGGGCGCCCCCACGGCCGTGCTTTCTGGGAAGTTATCTATAACCACTATGTTAACCGCCTTGGGCTTTCCGCTCCCTGGGTGTCGCGGATGGTGGAGCGGCATCGCCCCGAGGGAATAAACCGCGGAGGTGGTGATCAGCCTGCTTTCGGGACGCTGACGTTTTCGTCTGGCTCACCGTCTGGCGATACGCCGCCTAGCGGTCTGACCGCCCGTATTATCGATGGAGCCGTGCGGCTGGACTGGTGGGGCAGTGCCTTCGCCGAGCACTATGACGTCCAGCGTTCAGTTTCGACCTGTGAAGGCTATCGTACCGTCGCCACCCTGGGGGCAGATGAAACACGCACTTACACCGATAGTCCCGGTGACGGCACCTGGTACTACCGGATTACCGCCAGGACAGCGCAGGAAACACTCGTAAGCCATGAGGTCGCCATGGTAACCATGCCCGGCGGACTCATTTTCCACCTGCCGCTGGATGAGGGTAGCGGCACGCATGCGGCGGATGCCACTGGGCGCACCGGCGGCGCTACACTCAAGGGCGGTGCCAGTTGGGGCACCGGCCACGATGGCCTTCCCTGCCTGGACCTGTCTGGTGCCGACGATTCCTGTGTGGAGTTGCCGCCCAACCTGCTAAAGGACGTATCGGACGTTACGATTGCCGTGTGGGTTCGTGTTCCGTCAACGCCGCCCCGTAACAGCTGGCTTTTTTCCTTCGGTCGCAACGACGTCAGTTATTTCGGCTGCCGCGCGAATTACAAACACAATAACTGGGTGGATCGTATGCGCTGTGAAATCACCAAGAATACGGGCAGTTATACGTCCGGGATAGTCCATTCACATGGTTTTCATCCGAATACCTGGCTTGGGAATCCCGACGGGACGCACGACACCGGGGCCTCCAAGGTCGGTCAATGGGTGCATATTGCAATGACGCTCAAGGGGCGGCTCGCTCTTCTATACATCAATGGCGAGGCGACCAACTCAGGCGAGGACATGTTGATGGCCCCATTCCAGTTGGACGACACCACTCAGAACTGGCTGGGACGGGCCACCAACGGGTGGGATCCTCTGTTCAGGGGGCGCTTGCAGGATTTCAGGATCTATAACCGGGCGCTGAGTGCCACGGAGATTAGCCACCTGGCCAACGGCTAGTTCGGTAGTACGGCACTCTCGGCGATGCCCGGCCGCGATCCAGGACAAAGCTGATAATCGGGCCTTCTGATCACGGCATGCTGGCCAGATAACTCAGCGACAAGTCCTTTTCCAGCCGATAGGTATCGAAATCCCGGGCCAGGAACAGTTGGCCCTTATAGTGCAGCATGGCTTCGGCCGCCAGTTGGCTGATATGGGGCGTGCCACCGGGCCCGGATTGGTAGCGG
>CAZFPG010000051.1:0-12943 GCA_964521055.1 uncultured Marinobacter sp. | reverse complement strand
CACATCAGTTGTTATCGTTGCTCGCGGGCAGCGGGGAACCGGATTCAGGACTAGGATTAAACAGAAAGTGGATTAACAGGAAAAAGAGGAACACTCAATGACCAACGTTGTAGTTGGCTGGTCATGACTATGTCAGGGGGGCGGCGTTGGTTTGTGGCACTGGTGGTTCTGCTTGTCGGGAATACTGTTCTGGCGGAAACCAGAACCCTTGTCATTTCTGACTCATCGCCGGTTCAGGCCCGGTTTGAGGTGTGGAAAGACCCTGAGGGTAAGGCAGGCATTGAAAAGGTTTCCACACTGCCGGATGACCATTGGCAGGAGGTGCCAACCGGCAGTGAAACCTTTGGCATTACTTCGTCCGCATACTGGCTGAGGTTTGCGGTGGAAAACCGGACGGATGACTCCCTGAACCTGATTGCTGAACTGGCCTATTCGCAGCTTGATGACGTGGTTTTCCATGTTTTTTCCCACGGGGAACAGGTCAAGGAGTTCAGGACCGGTGATACGCGGGCGTTCTACCCCCGGGAGGTGGACCATCCCACTATGCTTTTACGGTTTGACCTGCCACCCGAGCAGGTCAGAACGGTTTACATCAGAGTAAAAACGGCGGGATCCATGATCCTGCCGCTTAATATCTGGCGCGAGGGGGAATTTTTTGGTGGCGCGGCAAGGGAGCAAAAGCTGCACTTCTTCTACTACGGTAGCCTGACAGTCATTATCCTGATTAACCTTGCCGTGTTCCTGACATTGCGGGAGAAACTGTACCTTTACTACGCGCTGGCGATTGCAGGCTACTTGCTGTTTTTCGCTTCCATCAAGGGGTACAGTTTCCAGCTCCTTTATCCCCAACATCCGGATATTCACGCCCGCGCGCTGTTGGTGTCGATGCCCGTACTGGCACTTTTCTCGGTACTGTTCTGTCGAGCGTTGCTCAGAATTCCCTCCCATAGCCCGAGACTGGACATTGCTATCCGGGCCATGATTGGTTTTGAGGTTATCAATTTCATTGCCGCGCTGACCCTGAGCTACAACGCGGCGATTATGCTGTCTGCTGTTTCTGCCCTGTTCTTCTTTTCGCTGCTGTTTGTGGCGGGCCCCATCACTTGGGCAGCAGGCGTTCGCGCGGGTGCATTTTTCACCATTGCCTGGACGCCGCTTACGATCGGTGTGCTGGCAACGGCGGGTCGGGCACTGGGGTTCTTTCCGGAAAACTTCATGACCGAACACGCCATGCAGATTGGCTCTGGCCTGGAGGCATTCATCCTGACCCTGGCACTGGCGGATCGCCTGTATCGTGAGCGCGAGGAAAAAATACGTGCCCAGGCTGATGCCTTGCGCAAGGAAAAGGCCAGGAGCGAGGCCCAGAACCAACTGAACGAAGCGATGACCCACGATCCCGTCACAGGGCTTCCCAATCGCAACCGCTTTGAGCGCATGGTAAACGAGCAACTGCAAAGAGACCCCGGGGGTCATTACATGGTGGGGGTTGCGCGAATTACCCGCCTGGATGAGATCAACCGCACCCTTGGTCTGAGCCGAAGCGATCGTTTGCTCCAGAGTCTGGCGGATCGGATGACCAACCTGGCCGGAACGCTCCCGTTTCTTCACCGGATTCCGGACAGCCAGGGGCGACAGGAACGGGTGTACCAGTTGTCCGGTGACACGTTTGGTTTGCTGGTCAATGCCAACGAGGTGAGCGACAACTTTGAAGGCCTGAACAGTGTGCTGAGGCAACTGGCGGAACCGGTAGTGCTGGATAATCTCGCGATTGAGCTGCATCCCCGGTTCGGTGCCGCCAGTTACCCGGCGCACGGCGACAACGCGGCCATGCTGATCCGGAATGCCCATGTAGGAATGGAAATCACGCCCCATGGCCGCTATGAAACAGGAATTTACTCACAGGAGTACGACATATACAGCGAAGGCAGGTTGACGCTGATGTCGGATCTCAGGGAAGCCCTGCAGGAAGACCGTACAGAGCTGCATTACCAGCCGAAGCTCTGCCTTGAGAGCGGCCGTGTTATCGGGGTGGAAGCGCTTATTCGCTGGAATCATCCGGAACGTGGTTGGGTTTTTCCTGCCGATTTCATTCCCCTGGCGGAAGAAACCGGAGTGATCACCCAGTTGACGCGCTGGGCCATTGACCAGAGTATCCGTGATCTGTCGAGCCTGACCGACCACTTTCCGGAACTGACGGTATCCATCAATATCTCGGCCCGGGATCTGGTATCCGGAAAGCTTGAGGGGGCCATCACCTCTGCCCTCGAGCGCTATGGAGTCAAAGCGCAAAACGTTACCCTGGAACTGACTGAAACCGCGGCCATGGAGGATACCGAACAGGGCCTGATCGAACTGCAGAAGCTGGCCGGGGCCGGGCTTGGAATCTCCATTGATGATTTTGGCAGTGGCTATTCCTCACTCTCGTATCTGAAGCAACTACCAGCAACGGAGCTTAAACTGGATCGGTCGTTGATTGAGGATATTGTGACCAGTGAGAGTTCAAGGGTCATTGTCGAAACGGCGGCCAGCATGGCTCATAGCCTTGGTTACCATCTGGTTGCTGAGGGAGTGGAGGATGACCAGACCGCACGGCTACTGGGGGAACTGGGATGCGACAGGCTCCAGGGATTCTGGTTCTGCCGGCCGCTACCCCTGAGTGAACTCAGGGAGTGGCTGGTGTAGGCTGATCAAAAACTTGTGGAGAACATATCTGCTATGTCTAACCAAACTGTGTGGATTACCGGGGCTTCAGCTGGCATCGGCGAGGCGCTGGCGGTTCGATATGCCCGGGATAGCGCCCGGCTGGTGCTTTCCGCCCGCCGCAAGAGTGAGCTGGAACGCGTTGCCGGTCGTTGCCGTGATGCCGGGCTTGCCGCCGATGACGTGTTGGTGCTGCCACTGGACGTGACAGACTGGGACTCGCTGCCCGGTGCGGTTCAGACCGTTCTTGATACTTTCGGCAGCATTGATTTGCTGGTTAACAACGCCGGTGTTTCTCAGCGCTCATTGTGTAAAGACACGGATATGTCGGTTTACCAGAAACTGATGGACGTGGATGTCATGGGCCAGATTGCGCTGACCAAAGCGGTACTGCCCCACATGCTGGAAAAGGGTGCCGGGCATCTCGCAGTGACGTCCAGCGTCGCCGGCAAGGTGGGCGCGCCGATGCGAACGGGCTACTGTGCCGCCAAGCATGCGGTGATGGGTTTCTTCGATGCCCTGCGTGCTGAGGTTGAAGGGCAGGGCGTAAACGTTTCCACCATTACTCCCGGTTTTATTCGAACCGACATTTCCCGCAACGCCCTTGCCGGGGACGGTTCGGCGTTTGGAGAGGAGGATGAGGACATTGCCGGCGGCATGGATGTGAATGAATGCGCCGAGGTGATCTTCAAGGGGCTTCTGGCAAAGAAACGGGAGATTCCTGTCGGCAAGGGCAAAGAGATGGCTGCGCTCTGGATCAAGCGTATTTCGCCGGAGACGCTGTTCCGGATCGCCAGGGCACGTAAATAGACACTTTCTGTCTTTCTTTGATAAACCATGACTGACGCAGCGATGTCATCAGGAAACTGGCCAACCTGGGTGTCATTGCAGGGGTGGCGCTTCGGGACGAAGTCCCCCGGGAGCCTCTTTTTCCTTTGTAGTGCTTGTTTTTTTAGCCTCCCGGTAAGCGCAGAGCCGGATACCGAGCGCTGTATTGCCAGCGAAGTTCAGCCTGAATCCATTGACCTTGACCAGCCCCGGGGCCAGTTGGCGCGGCAGGTGGACCTGGTGATTCCGGATGGGGCCCGTATCGGCCAGATCCGTATTGTTCGCCGGCCCATATTTGATGTGAGTGATCCGGAGCAGGACAACTTTCTCTACCGTACTCTGAACGCACTCAACACGCCTACCTGGAAATCCGCTCTTCGCGCCCAGTTGGTGTTTGAAGAGGGTGATGTCTATGAGCCGGAAATGATCGCAGAATCCGAGCGGGTACTCCGGCAGCGGGAGTACCTGACCGCCGCCTGGGTTGGGGTCACCCGGGTATGTGGTGATGAACTGGAGGTGAGCGTTCTGGTGCGGGACACCTGGACACTGCTGCCTACTGTCGGCGGCTCCCGTTCCGGTGGAGAGAATACAACCAACACCGGTATTTCCGATCCAAATTTTTTCGGCTCCGGCAAAAGCGTGGGGATTTCCTACACAAGGGATCCTGATCGTACCGAAACCAGCGTGGATTTCGACGATCCCAACGTTCTCGGTTCCCACTGGCTGACCGGGTTTTCCTATGATGATCGTAGCGACGGTCGCGGTCGCAGCGCCTACCTGGAGCGTCCGTTTTATAGTGAACGTACACAATGGCGCTTCGGGCTGAGAGGTGTTGACGACGTGCGTGAACAGTCCCGTTTTGTTGGTGCGGAGTCCATCGCCGATTATCGCCGTAGCCAGGAGTTTGTCAGTATTGATGTGGGATGGCGTCTGGCAGAGCGCAACAATCGCCAGCTCAGGCTGCTTGCCGGTTTTAGCTACGATGCCCTGGAGTTCGAACGCCTGCCGGACGAACCGAACCTGGACGAGCTGCCAGACAACCGGACGTTGAGCTATCCGTGGCTCGGATTCGATTACCGTGAGAACCGCTTCCGCGAGATGACAAACCTGACCCGCCTGCAGCGGGTTGAAGACGTGCGAGACGGGTTTGTGTGGCGCACTGAACTGGGTTACTCATCCCCCGGCCTGGGTGCCACCGAGGACCGCGTGGTACTGAACATGGATTTCGAGGACGCGCTTCTGGCCACCGACACCAATTATGCCCGCTACGGGTTCAGTCAGAGCGGGAGCTATCGGCTGGATGAAAACCGTGTCGAAAACCTTCAGGGCACGCTCAACCTGGAGTACTTCCACGGCGGCTCGGTGCGCTGGAATAGCTGGTATACCAACCTGTCCATAACCGCGGCACGCCATCTGACCGTAGATCAGCAGCTCCTTATCGGCGGTGAAAATGGCTTGCGTGGCTACCCCAGTGATTACCAGCAGGGTAACCGGCGCGCGCTGTGGACGCTGGAACGTCGCTATTTTCCGGACTGGCACCCCTTCAAGCTGTTCCGCCTGGGCGGGGTTCTGTTTACCGATGTGGGGCGCGCCTGGTTCGATGATGGCCGTAACAGCGGGCCGGATGACGGGATTCTGAAAGATGTGGGTTTTGGCCTGAGGTTGGCGTCCAGCCGTATCGAGGTACAGCGGATGTTGCATCTGGATTTCGCCTTCCCGCTGGACGGAGACGACAGCATTGATGAGGTGCAGGTACTTCTGCGTGGCCGGACCAGCTTTTAACAGGGGGCGTACCTCCGGGGAGGATGCCTGCCGTGGTCATGTGTCATAGACTCCGAAGGAAACCATTCCGGAGAGTCAGTCCATGACAGCATCTGTTCTCGTTCTCGGCGGCGCCTCCCTGGACACTATCGTACATCTGGATGAGCTGCCCGGGCCTGTACCACAAACCATCTGGCCGAAGATGGCCTACCGAACCCTGGGCAGCACCGGCGCGGGCAAGAGTCTTAACCTGGCAGCTCTCGGCCACCAGGTCACCTTTCATACCCTTCTGGGTAGGGACCGGGAGGCGGACGACGTTCGCGACAGGCTGACGATACCAGGCGTAAACCTTCTGGTTGAAACCACAGCCGCACCGACCGAACAGCATGTGAACCTGATGGCCCCGGACGGCGGGAGACTTTCACTGTTTGTGCAGCCATCGGCCGTTCCTGAAAAGGTTGACTGGGCACCGGTACGTGAGGCCCTGAGCGCCACTGACATTGTCGTCGCCAATATCCTCGCCTATGTCAAACCGGCCCTGCCATGGCTCAGGAGCTCCGGTAAACCGGTGTGGACCGACCTGCACGATTATGACGGCCACAACCCTTATCACCAGCCATTTATCGATGCGGCAGACGTGATCTTTCTGTCCAGTGACAACCTGGCGGATTATCGCGAAACCATGAAACGGCTGGCCGGTTTGGGCAAGGAACTGGTGGTGTGTACCCACGGAGCCAGGGGAGCAACCCTGCTGACCAGGGAGGGTGAGTGGCTGGAGCAAGCTGCCGTTCCAGTGCCGGAAGTGGTTGATACCAATGGCGCCGGGGACGCCTTCTTCAGTGGATTCCTGCATGGTTATCTGCAACGGGGAGAGCTGCAGGACTGCCTGAAGATGGCCGCCCGCTGCGGAGCCCTGTGCGTCGGCAGCCGTGAACTGGTGGCGCACTCAGGCCTGTCTTGAGATTATCTGCGAACGATAACCGGAGGGCGTCACCCCGAACCTTGCCCTGAACGCCCGGCTGAACTGGCTGGAATCGTTAAAGCCGCAGGCCAGGGCGATGGCGGTGATTTTGTGGCCAGGCTGGTGCAACAGATCCCGTGCCCTGATTAACCGCTGTTCCTGTACATACTGATAGGGCGCGGAGCCGAAGGAGGCACGGAACAGCCGTGCAAAGTGGTAAGGGCTGAGGTTTACCCAGCCTGCCATCTCTGCGAGGGTCAGCGGCTGATCCAGTTGCTCATGAATACGTTCCTGCAAAAGCCGGCGGTAACGCAGGGTGAGTTCGCCAGTGACGGTTGGTGCTGCTTTATGCACGGTGGAATGGCGGCTGACTACCTGCAGCAACAGCCACTGTGCCAGGTGGTCCATCGCCATGGCCTGGCCAGGTGCCTGCCAGTCACTCATGGCCAGCAACTGGCCGGCCTTTGCCAAAACCGGGTCTTCGAAATGATATAGCTCGGCCAGTTCGACCGTGCCTGGATCGCGGCCCCAGGTTTGCTCGGCACACTGGGCGATGTCGAGGTCATTGAAGTAGAAATGGAAGAACTCGAACTGCCCGCCAATCTGCCAGGTGGAATGACTGCCTGCCGGGAAAAGGCAAACGGCACCGGAGAAACCCTGGCTTACCGCCTGGCCGTTTACCATCCTCCTGGCTTTGTCACCCTCGCTGATATATATGCTCAGTGCATGGTGGCGTGGTCGTTCATAACGCACTTCTCCCTTGCGGTTTCGCCACTGTGCCAGTGCCCGCCCCTTGTCCAGCTCCATCAGTCTCTGTGGTGCGACGCCTGCGGCTGTCAGCGAGTCAACGATATCGCGGCGTTCCTGACGGGGAGTTGCCGGTGAATTGTTTGCGGGTGTCGGGTTGGTATCCATAGCGGGCCTCCGCAAGAATCATCCATGAATGCGCAGGATCTGACAAGTTTTGTCCTCTTCAGCCCATTACTCTGAGCCTGTTGGTGGGTTACGTGCAACTTTTCTTTGGAATCACTGCCATGCCTGTTTCTGTGCATTATGGTCTGACCGTGCTGATCTGGGGACTGACCTGGACGGCTATTCGTTTACAGGTGGAGTCCGCGCCAGTGGATGTCGCGGTTTTCTACCGGTTCCTCATGGCTTCTGTTGTTGTATTGCTGTTGCTTGGGGTATTGCGACGTTTGCAGAGGCTGACTCTGAAGCAACACGGTTGGCTGGTGCTTCAGGGGCTTACCCTGTACAGCGTCAATTTCCTGCTGATCTATCGTGCAGCCGAGCACATGACCAGCGGCCTGCTGGCAGTGGTGTTCTCACTGGTGGCACTGTTCAATGCCCTCAACGGCTGGCTTTGGCTTCGACTGAAACCCGATGCCCGGTTATACCCCGCGGTGGCCCTGGGGATTACCGGTGTTGCACTGCTTTTCTGGCACGACTTGCAACTGGGCAATGCAACTGGTGCCAGTATCCTGTTTGCCGCTGCGGGTACGTTCTGGTTTTCCATGGGGAACCTGGTGAGCATCAAGGTACGGCTGGCAGAAGTCCCCCTGCTGGTCGCCAATGCCTGGGCCATGGTCTATGGCGCCGTTATCCTGGGAGTCTGGTGCCTGATACAGGGCGTGGAGTGGGTGGTGCCTACAACAGCAACCTTCTGGGGTGCGACTGTGTTTCTGGCAGTTCCCGGTTCCATCGTTGCCTTCTACTGCTACATTACCGTGATCCAGACCCTGGGTGCTGACAAGGCCGGCTACGCAACGGTGCTGTTTCCGGTTGTGGCCCTGAGTGTGTCCACCTGGCTGGAGGGTTTTGAGTGGACCATTACGGCCATGCTGGGGGCGGTGCTGGCGATTATGGGGAACTATGTGCTGTTCCGGCGACCTGGTCGGAAGAACTAGCGTCTGCTGTATACTGCGGATCCACACATCCCGGAAAAGAGCAGACGAAACAAATGACAAACAGAGTTGATATCCATTACTGCACAGGGTGCCGTTGGCTGCTTCGCTCGGCCTGGATGGCTCAGGAGCTACTGACCACTTTCGAAGGCGAACTGGACTCGCTGGCGTTGCATCCGGGTAGCGGTGGCATTTTTGAGGTATGGGTTAACGACAGGCGGATCTGGTCCCGCAAGGAACAGCAGGGTTTTCCGGAGATCAAGGTACTCAAGCAATTGGTGCGGGATGAAATTGATCCGGAACGCTCGCTGGGACACGTGGATCGTTGAGGCCCGGGGGCATGGTTGGCCCCGGGCCCCACGGTCGTGCGGACCTGTTGCCTTAAAAAGAATGTCCCAGCAACCCCAGAACACCGAGAACGATCAGGTAGCCTGCCACGATGTAGTTAAGCAGCTTTGGAAATACCAGTATGGCAATGCCTGCGCCCAGACTGATCAGGGGTGCAAGTTCAAGGTGAAGTGTCATAAGGCCGGTCTCCTGTAAGGGTTATTTTCTGACGAATGCCAGGAAGCCACCCGCAACAACGGCTGCGGCGCCACCAATCAGATACCACATGGTTTCATCCGTGAATCGGCCGGTGAATGTCTCTGTTATCTGGTCTCCGACTGACTGTGTGGATTGATAGCCAAAGTAGAGCAGGGCAATGCCTACCACCAGTAGAACGAGGCCAATGAGTTTCGTGCTTCCCATTCCAATTTCCTTATAGTGTGCTTGCGGAACCAAATTTCAAGACCCAAAGTAGCCTTGCTGATGCGAGTGTAGCAGCTGAATAGGGCAAGGTATCTTACCGGAGTGCAACAGTTGATGACTGAGATGAGCAATGACGAACTGAGCCAGATCCTCGAATTGAACGGCGAGGAGCGATACGACTACTTCCTGAGCCTGGTTGGAGAAGAGCGGGACGTCTGGATTCTGGTGAATGCGGAAAACCGTTTTCTGAAAATCGAGTCGGAAGACGGGGCTTTTGCTCACCTGCCGGTGTGGCCAAGCTCGGCCTTTGCCGCCGAGTATGCGAAAGCCTCCGGTGACCTCGCCCCGAAAAGCATTTCCCTGCCCGACTTTTTCAGGAAATGGGTGCCTGGCCTGACCAGGGACGGCCTTGAGGTGGGAGTGTTCCCCGGGCGGGACGACACCCTGTGGATTACCGAGCCGGAGGAGCTCAAGCGCGACCTTCAGGACGAGATGTCGAGCTTCTGACAAAGAGGAAAGGGCATGGAAGCATTACTCATCATTCTGGTTGCCGCCTTTGCGCTGCTCGTGCCTGTCGGTTCGGTCCTTGGCTTCCTCGCTTTTCGGCGGCGTGGTGATCAGTCAGCTCGTATGGAATCGCTGGCACGGGAAGTGGCAGATCTGCGCCAGGAGATTGCCGGGCTCAAGCGCCAGATGACATCGGCAGATCAACCACCGGCACTGGAACTGGACGAGCCTGAAGCGCCCGTTTTTGGTGAGCAGAACCGTGTTGAGCAGCACGCCCCGCCAGTTGCATCATCGCCAGATAATCGGGTAATGGCGTCCCGTCTGGTTCAGGCACTGAAAGAAAACTGGATGGTCTGGCTGGGCGGCCTGAGTGTGGCTCTGGCTGGCATTTTCATGGTCAGCCACTCCATCAATGCCGGGCTTATTGGCCCTGCTCAGCAACTGGTCATGGCCCTGGTAAGTGGGCTTGCGTTGCATGCGGGGGCCGAGTACCTCCGTCGCCGTAACCGTGGTGCCGACCAGGTGTTCGCCGCGTTGGCGGGCGGTGGCAGCATCACGCTCTATGCGGCCCTGCTGGCTGGCGTACACCACTACGGGCTGATCGGCCCTACGCTGGGTCTGTTCGGGCTCGCGGCTGTCTCTCTCGCTACCATGGCATTGGCGCTGGTCCATGGCCCTTTGCTGGCAGTCATGGGTTTGAGCGGCGCCTACCTGGTGCCTTTGCTGATCGGTGGTGAAGACGGCAGCGTTGCGTTTGTGCTGGCCTACAGCTTCCTGATTACCCTCAGCTCGCTGTTACTGATGCGCCATGTGTATCGCGACTGGCTGTGGTACGCCACGTTGGCAGGCGCCCTGTTGTGGTGGTTTGTCACTGTGTCCTCGGCAGCAATCACCGCTGCGACAGCCTGCTATATCGCAGGCCTGTTTCTGGTCTTTGCGGTCTTTCCGGGCACTGTGAAAACGGAATTGCCGCGCCTGCGGGAAGTGCTGATTTCACTGCTGGCGGTCTGGGCGCTGTCGATGGTTGACCAATCAGTATCCAGCCCCCTGTTCTGGAGCTGGCTGCTGATCCTGCCGGTGGCGGCGCTGGTTCCACAGAGCCGGGGGGCGTTGTGGTTTCTTCCCTGGGCCGCAGTACTGGCCAGTGCTGCGGGCTGGCTGGGTTATCGTGCCCGCGGTGAGGCAGACACGCTTTACCTCACACAGATGCCACTGGAACAACAGGGCGGGTTTCTTTCCTATCTTGTGGCTGCTGCGATACTCACCGTCGGGCTGGGGTTGTGGCGTTGGGTGCGCCAGAGCGACCAACGGCGCTGGTCGTCGCTAACACTGTTGTCCCCGCTGGTGTGGCTGGTTCTTGGCTGGCTGCTGATTCATGGTTACGAAACGTCTCCCACCTGGTCGGTCGCGCTGCTCGTCATCGGCGGCATGTACGGTGCGATAGCGTGGAAAATGGACGGACTTTTGCGTTATCGAAACGGCGTTGTCTGGGCCGTTCTGGCCGCGCATATCAGTTATTCCCTGGCAGCGGTGATGCTGTTCCGCGAAGGGTCACTGACGCTGGCGCTTTCCGCCCAGTTTGTCAGTCTTGCCTGGCTGGCTCGCCGATACGATATGCCGGAACTGTACCTGCTGCTGAAGGTTGCGCTGGCCCTGGTGGTGGCGCGGCTGACGTTCAATCCCTGGTTGCAGGAGTACGGCACCACCTCGCATTGGTCCTTGTGGACCTACGGAGGGGCAACCCTGTTTGCAGGCATTGCTACCTGGATGGCAGGCCGGGACCGGGGTATCCGCCCCTGGCTTGAGGGGGCGTCCTTGCATCTGCTGGTGCTGTTCCTGGGCGCAGAGATGCGTTACTGGCTCTATGATGGCGATATCTTTGCCCATGAGTACAGTTTTACCGAAGCAACCATCAACACCCTGCTATGGGGCGCATTAAGCCTGACCTACATGGTGCGCGCTGGGGCAAGCCAGTCGCTGGCCTGGCTCTATCGCCTGTTTTCGTGGATTCTGCTGGGGCTTTCCATACTGAGTTATCTCACTCTCGTTACCATGCACAATCCATGGTGGGGCGGCAGCATTATCGGTGATACGGCAATCTTCAACATGCTGTTGCCGGCCTTTGGCGGTCCGGTATTGCTGGCGCTCGCTGCAAGCCGGTTTCCGCAGCTGGCACCCCGGTTCTGGTCATTGTGCGTGGCCGCTGCGTGTTTTGGGCTGTTCACCGTGCTGGAAATTCGCCAGCTCTGGCAGGGGAGTGACATGGGGCTGTCGTTTGGTGTGTCGGAAGGCGAGTTATACAGTTACTCGGTGGTGGGCATGTTGTACGCCATTGCCGCCATTGTCCATGCCTCAAGGCGGGGCAATGAGGTGCTCTATAAGGCTGGCATGGCTTTACTGGGCATCGTGATTGGCAAGATTTTCCTGGTCGATATGGCCGGCCTGCAAGGGCTCTGGCGAGTGGCTGCATTCATGGGGCTCGGGCTGGCACTGCTGGGGCTTGCCTGGATGTACCGGAAAACGCAACGCGCTCCCGAAAGTGGCTAGTCGCTGGTCTGGCTAGTCGATGCAGAAGGTGGCAAAGTTCACCACACCAAAATTCAACTTCAGCAAGAGGATATTCCGGTGACGGATCTTGTAAATTATCAACTGGAAGACGGCGTTGCCGTAGTCACAATCAGCAACGGCAAGGCGAACGCGCTGAGCCACGAGGTGTTTGAAGCGCTGAACCATGCCCTTGACCGGGCCGAAGAAGACAAGGCTGTGGTTATTCTGACCGGGCAGCCGGGCATTTTCTCCGGCGGCTATGACCTGAAAGAAATGCAGAAGGGCCCGGAGGAAGCATCCGCACTGGTAACGGTCGGGTCAAGGTTTACGCGTCGCCTGGCCGCCTTTCCGCTGCCCGTTATCGGTGCCTGCAGTGGTCATGCCATTGCCAAGGGGGCGTTTGTGCTGCTGTCGGTAGACCATCGCATCGGCATCAAGGGCGATTTCAAGCTGGGCCTCAATGAAGTGGCCATCGGCATGACCATGCACCACGCCGGTATCGAAATTGCCCGGCACCGCCTGTCTCCGGCGCACTTCTATCGTTCCGTGGTCAATGCAGAAATCTTCAACCCGGCGGGCGCCGTTCAGGCCGGCTTCCTGGACGAGGTGGTTGCACCTGACCAGCTGATGGAAAGGGCAAAGGAGCTGGCGCAGCAGTTCCGGAAACTGAACATGAAGGCCCATGAACAGACCAAGCGCAAAGTCAAGGCTGAATACCTCGAGCTCTTGGATGCCTCTATCCTCAAGGATGCAGAGCACCTGGGATTGATGAGCTGAACAGGATGGGTCGGATGGGTGTGGCCCGTTACCTCTCACTGACAACGCGGTGTGTCAGATGGTGAATGGTTGGCCCGAAGGCGAATGCGATAATGGCAGCCGCCGGCCATGAAGTAATAAAGGTCGTGCCCCATTTCGATACGAATCACTCCTCCAAACCCAGGTTGACCCAGGTGACCCAGGCGGTCATCAGGAAAGAAAGTATCAG
>CAZFPG010000050.1:0-12961 GCA_964521055.1 uncultured Marinobacter sp. | reverse complement strand
TTCACAGACCAGCCGGACGATCAACAATCCAAAGGTGGTGTTACTGTATTCTCCGGCGCTGGAAACCATGGTCATAGACGCTCCGCCATCGTTTACGCGTTCGGTCAACTGCTCAGGAAGCCCGGACCCGAAGTCGCGCACCGAGATTGTGCCTTCGATTATTCGGACCTCCACTTCGGCACGGGTATGGCGCAGTGCGTTCTGCAACAGGTTGCGCAACAGCAGGCGTACCAGGGCAGGACGGGTTGTTGCTCTCAGCCCTGGGCTGTTGCTGTATACCGTTATCCGGCCCGCATGGTCCGGATGTCCATGTTCCAGATCGTCAATCGTGTTCTGGACGACCTCCTTTAACACAATGGTTCTGGCACCCTCCCTGGAAGCCTCACTACGGGCCAGTTCCAATAGGACTTCCGTATCATCACGCATGGTCTGCATCGCTCCCCGGATGCGGCCCAGGGTTTTCTGATCTGCCGCCGACAGACTTCGGCGTTGTTCCAGTACATTAAGGGCGCCATTGATCACGGCCAGGGGAGTGCGAAGTTCATGACTGGCCAGTTTTACAAATGATTTTTCCCGCCCAATATGGTGTTCAAGCTCGGACAGGAACCGGTTGAACGCCTCGGCGATATCAGAGAACTCCTGGTCGCGGTAATCAGTGGCAATTCTCGGGATGGAAGCCCCGGGTTCCGTGCCCAGCACTTCACGGGTCAGCTTCCTGAAGGGACGTACCAGATACCGGGCTCCGGCACGGGCAATAAAATAGCCAACGAGGAGCATGCCGACGGCCACACTGACCAGAGCAAGATGAACCAGGAACTCACGATTCTCCATGATGGAAATATCCTGGGCCAGGAAGAGTTTGCCTTCGGGCACTTCCAACTGCTCGCCGAAGACCAGCAACGTTGTCTTGCCCCTCTCGATTTCCCGGGAAAACGGCATGGTGCGATCACGGAAATATTCCGGCAAGACAGCTTCTGCCTCTCCTGCCGGCAGGAAAATGACTTCCAGCCGCGCCGTTCTTACAGGCTGAAATTGACCCTCCCGCAGTTGTTCTTTGAAGTATTCCGCGTCCGCTTTCAGTTCAAGATCCAGAATGGTGTCTTCAACGTCGTCGACAAACTGTTCAACAATAAACATGGACGCCGCTGCAGTGACGGCAATCAGGACAAACAGGGTTCGCGTCAGGCGGGCGGTCAGCGATGACTTCATGGTGTATTCCGGTCTACACCTTCCGGGGACTCCAGGCGGTACCCCCGCCCATGGATTGTTTTTACCAGGCCGTTTCCAACGCCCGCCTGCAGGGATTTTCGGAGGGTGTAGATGTGGGTGCGCAGACTGTTGCCCTCGGTGTCTCCATAACGAGAGCCTCCCCATAAGGCATCACTGAGCGCCGTATGGCTGAGAAAATTCGGATAGGCCCGCATCAGCAATTCGAACAATCGCGACGGTGTGCCGGACAGGGCCGTTTTCAGCCCACGCAACTCGACTTCCAGGGTGCCAGGATCGAAACAGATCTCCCCTGCCCGAAGAATCGGTTTCGGTGGTGAATGGCGCCGGTGAAGCGCTTCAATTCGCAGCTCCAATTCCCGCAGTTCAAACGGTTTTACGAGATAGTCATCCGCACCGCAATCGAACCCTTTTTCCTTGTCATTCAGCGCGCTGAGGGAGGTCATCAGAATGATTGGGGTATGGCATCGCAGGTCCTGGCGGATGCGCCGGCAAATATCAAACCCGTTTACGCCGGGTAGCATCAGGTCAAGAACAATGACGTCATAACTTTGCGTGGCCAGCAAATGCAACGCGGTCAAACCGTCAGCAGCGAAGTCGAGACAATAGCGATCTTCACCCAGAAACTCGAAGAGATTTTCCGCAAGGTCCACCTGGTCTTCCACAATCAGCAGTCTGAGAGGCGGTCTGTTAGCTGTCATTCAATCCAACTCCGTTAGCGTCAGACACCGGCTGCTGATCGCGGGTCAACTTCTCAATGGCCAACAATTGATAGCGACGGTTCTCCATGACCTTGTGGGCCAAAGGGGATAGATCAGCCACCTCCTGGGCTGACCAGCTTCGGGGAACCGCCAGATACACACGCTGAAACCCGTAGCTCTGGCGCATATCGGCCAGGTCGTTCTCTGTAGCCTCCAAGGCCGTTCCGTGGGAGTAGAATCTCGCTGAAAATGGCAAGTCATCCAGATAGAACAATGGGCTGTCACCCGTTTCCCTGGCCAGTTGGTAATAGCTTACCAGTTCTTTTTCCGTTTTGAGCGGTTTCCAGCCTGTTGCGGTTAGCCCCACGAAAGCGGTCAGCAAAACAGGAACCAGCCCTGAAATCCCGGCCTTCACCCTGGATGACCCGCCAAATTCAAGTTCCGCCACCCAACGCCCAATCAGAATCGCGGTAAACGGTAACGATGGTAGTACATAGGTCCAGAGTGTATTGCCCGCGAGCGAGAAAAACAGCATTGGCGTCAGCGCGCTGACCAGTATGAAGCAAGAGTCAGGATCCGATATCGTCCGACGCACGAGACCTCTTCCCCGGCCACGAAACCAAGTAGCAATCAGGCCCGACAGCGCAAAAACGCCCCATGGGAACGTCGCCCACAACCAGAAGACCCAGATCATGCCTTTGGGCTGGTCATGGGCGCTGCCGTAAAGGTCTCCCGCCCATCCCGGATCCAGAAACCGACGCACGTGTTCGCCCACGATAAAATAATCCAAAAAACCGGGGGTTTTGAGTTCCGCCAGCAGATACCAGGGGCCAGCCAGAAGAACCGTCAGTAAGGTCCCTCTCCACCAGGGCAGCCTTTGCAGGCTGGCACTCCCCTGCCGGGAGAAGAGCAACCACAACACGACAGGGATTCCGATCAGCACAATGGTCAGTGGCCCCTTGGACAGGAGCCCGACAGCGATTCCGAGAAAGAAAAGCCATCGCCACGGGCCGGCCCGCCCCGACATCACCAGACAGAAGCTGACCAGAGTGAGGGTAATGCCAAGTGCCAGAAAGGCGTCTGTCATCACGGCGCCAGCGCTGATGTAGGTGAGCGCCATGGTTGCGAACACCAGGCTACTCCACTGAGCCACCCGGGCGGTCCAGAGCTGTCTCGCCAGTTGCCAGACCAGCCATACCGTGGCAAGGGTTGCCAGCCAGGACGGCAAACGCAGTGAAAACTCCGAGAGGCCAAACACGTTGATGGCCACTCCCTGCGCCCAGAACGACAACGGCGGTTTACCCCAGAAGGGGATGCCGGGTTCAAACCAGGGGGTGATCCAGTCGCCGGTTTCCGCCATCAAGCGGGCAATTTCCGCGTAGCGGGGCTCGGTGGTATCGACAAAAGGAAACAACGCCATGCTGATAAACCGGCTAACCAATACCGCTGCCAACAGCAGAAGCCAGACGTTAAATCGCTTTGACATGATGTTTCTCCGCCGGCTTCACATCTAACGGCTGATTGAAACCAACCTGACCTTCCAGCACCTCCTCGATCAGATAGACCGGTCGCTGCTTGGTTTCCAGATAGGTTTTGCCAACGTACTCGCCGACAATACCGATACTCAGTAGCTGGATGCCCCCGAGAAAGCTGACGATGGCCACCAGTGAGGGATAGCCACTGGTGGCGTCGCCCAGCATCAGGGCCTTGACCACGATCCATAGACCAAACAACGCACCGATACTAGCGGCAAACAATCCGATGACGGTCGCCCAACGCAGGGGCGAAACAGAAAATGACGTCAGGCCCTCAAGCGCCAGGCCAACCAGACCGGGGTAATCCCACTTGGTTTCACCGGCGGCTCGGGGTTCCCGGTCATACTGGATTACCCGGGTCGGCAGTCCAATCCAGGCAAACAGTCCTTTCATATAGCGGTTACGTTCGTTCAGGGTCAGTAACGCGTCTACGGCTTTACGGCTCATCAACCGGAAATCGCCGGTATCCACCGGAATATCAGTCCGGCTGGTCCGGTTCAGCAGCCGATAAAAGAGATGTGCACTCCAACGCTTGAAAGTGGTTTCCCCAGCCCTGGAACGACGTTGCATCAGCACAACATCTGCCCCGGACTGCCAGGCTTTGATCATGGCGGGAATCTGCTCGGGCGGATCCTGCAGGTCCGCATCCAGAACGATCACTGCGTCGCCCCTGGCATGCTCCAGTCCTGCCGTAACCGCCGCCTCCTTGCCGAAATTCCTGCTTAGTTTGACCAGGCGGAGGCCCGGAGTTCGCTTTATCTCACTACGAATGTAGCCGGCGCTCCCATCCTCACTGCCATCGTCCACGAGCACAATTTCGTGACGCAGGTCGAGCTCGGCAAGTACGGGCAGTACCCGATCAAAAAACAGCGATAGCATGACTCGCTCGTTAAACACAGGCACCACCAAAGAAATAAGGTGGGCGTCCCGCGATCCGGCGTGAAAATCAAGGGGTTTGTTCATAAAACACCAGCCTCTGGTAGACGATGTAATTCAATGCAGCAACGAGCCCTGTCGTGACAAACTGTGAGGGCGCGACCGGCAAGCCAAGGATGTGATTGACCAAAAAGAAAAAGACAAGATTGCAAAGCCATGCGACAACGCAGGACATGACGTAGCGCCATACGGTCAGGCGGTGAGGACCGGCATTGCGGAATGCCAGGCGGCGCTGGAGGCCATAATTCATCACGGCACCAGACAGGCTTCCGCTCGCCGTGGCTAGCGTAGCTTTAAGCCCAGCACCGATCAGAACCGCCATCACTAGCCAGTGGAATAGTGTGGCAAGGCCACCGGCAACAACAAATCCTCGCAACTGCGTGGGTAGAAGTTTGCTCATAGGGAAAACAGCCACAATGAAAAGCCGGTAGGTCCGGTCTGATGCTAACGAGCCGTTAGATTAGCCAGTCCGGTGTCATGGCTTTGTGGGCGTTTCGTCAGGAAAATGTCAAAATGAAGGGCGTACGAGGGCCTCTAATTTGCAGAGACATAAACTGCAGCCTGAGACAGTTGACCTGGCCCACCCAGAATACCGAAGACGAGGTGGCCGGCCAGCCCCAACAGAACCACACCAAAGAGGCGTTCGAACCAGACGGCTTTCCGGCGCAACAGCTGGAGCCAGCGCGGGTTCGAAAACAACCAGGTGACGAACAGGTACCAGCTACCGTCGATGACCATTGCGGTAGCCGCATAGCCGAACTTGGCGAGCATACTGGTGTCGGTTCCCACCACCTGACTGAACAGGGCCAGGAAAAATACGGCAATTTTCGGGTTCAGAAGCACAACCAGGAAACCGTCCCGGGCGGCGCTTGCCGTGGTGGTCGCTTCCGGTAACGGGGCATCATCCTGGGGCCTGGCTAACAGGCCCTTTACACCAAGCCATGCCAGATAGACCGCCCCACCCCACTGCAGAACAGAAAATGCCAGTGGAGACGCAGTAATGATGGCAGCCAGGCCGAGGATGCTGAGAAAGGCATAAACGCCCACGCCCAGCCCATGGGCGACTGCCGTAACCATGCCGTTCCTGCGGCCGCCGGTTAGCGTCTGTTTCAGTACAATAGCCAGCGACGGCCCGGGGGACATGGCGCCCAGAATGCATATCGTGACAACTGTCAGCCAGGTAGCCATAAGAGTTTAAAAGGGGTTTCTCTGGTAAGATAGGGAGCTATGATCACACGTAAAATCGCTTCAAACCAGTCTCCAGGCTCTTCTGTCGGGCCCCCTGCCCTTGTCGTAGAGGGTGGTGCCATGCGCGGCATATTTGCGGCTGGCGTTCTCGATTCGTTCCTTGAACACGGCTACCAGCCATTCTCGCGAGCCTATGGTGTCTCGGCCGGTTCCACCAACCTGATCGGGTATCTGGCAGGCGATCACGGGCGTAATCGCAAAATCATCATGGGGCATGCCTGCCAACCGGATTTTATTGACTGGAAACGGTTTGCAAGGGGTGGGCACCTGTGTGACGTGCGCTGGCTGTGGCTGCAGTCCTTCACCGACATACCGCTGAACCTGGAAAACTACCTGTCCGGCACGACGGAGCTGTGGGTAGCCACAACCTCTGCCCGCACCGGGAAAGCGCATTACTTCCGTATTGATGAACACAACATCCACGACGTATTCACTGCTTCCTGCGCCATACCCATCGCCTACCGGGATTATCCAGAGGTCAACGGCGAACCCATGACCGACGGCGGTGTGGCTGATGCCATTCCGGTCATCAAGGCCTATGAGGACGGCGCCCGAGACATTACCGTGGTGCTGTCACGCCCGTTAGGCTACCGCAAGAAACCGCACCGGTTTCCCTCCGTCCCTAAACGGATATTTCGAGAATATCCGGAGCTGTCGGAAGCCACATTGCGCCGCCCGGAACACTATAACGCTACCCTTGAGTTCATCCTGAACCCACCAGGGGGTTGCACGGTTCGGGTTATTGCGCCTCCGGAAGACTTCCCGGTAGGTCGTCTTACACGCAAACCGGCACTGCTGGAGCTTGGTTACCAACAGGGTCACGAAGCAGGGCTGCACTATCTGGATTCAATCTCGCCATCACTGACTACCGAAACTACGCCGGCGCCAGCAGTTCCGTAAATCCAGGCCTTCCAGACATTCGTTGTTCGATTACCTGTTCTTTTCCACAGACCGTACTAGCATTTAAAAATGGAGTAATGGAATAACAACGTCGATTTGGAGGGATCCAGCATGAGCATGGCTACAACACCCATCTACATCCGCCTGATAGCGGCGGCCCTGCTAACAACCGTTCTTACCGCCTGCTTCCAACACCCGGACATCAGCCTGCAAGTCCTGTCCAGCAACCAGAACCAGATCAGTGGCGATGACGTGCTGTTGGGACTTACCGGGGAAGATGCGGACAGCTTTTCCGACATTGACCAGCTCGAATTCTGGCTGAACAACTCCCGGGTCCAGCCCACCATCCGGTCTGGCCGTAATGGTCCTGAAATACTGGTCAGCGGGCTTACTGAAGGCGCCAACCGGTTTGAAGTTCATCACGCCGAATATGGCCCCCTGGATGCCCTGGTGCTTAAGGCTCACCCGGTTGCCGGCCCGATCTTCTCTGGGCCGCAACAGTATCCGTTCGTCTGCACCGTGACGACGGAACTGGGCAAGCAACCACTTGTGGATACCAGCGGCGACACCGGTTTTCCAGTGATGGATGAAGACGGCAACCAGGTTGGCCTGAGCAGGGACTGCTCGATCGAGCCTTATGTCAGCTTCCAGTATCGAACCACTGGAGGAAGCTGGGCGCCGTTACCGGAAGATGGCAGCCGCCCGGATGATATGGCCACAACCAAACTGACGGACGGCCGCATCGTGGATTTCATCGTCCGGCAGGAGCGCGGCACCATCAACCGCTTTATCTACAGCTTTGCCACCCTGGCGGAGCTGGGCAATGAGCCCTGGGACGCTTCCACCGCCAACTGGAACGGCCGGCTGCTGTTCCACTTCGACGGCGGCGTTGGCATTGGCCATTCCCAGGGTAGTATCAGCAACAGCCGGGCGCTGCAACCCGACACCCTGCAGAAGGGCTACGCCGTCATCTATTCCAGCGGCACCCGCACCAGCACCCATTACAATCTCCAGGTGGGCGGGGAAACCGCATTGATGGTGAAGGAGCACTTCATTAAACGCTTTGGTGTACCGGACTATACCGTTGCCATTGGCGGTTCCGGTGGCGGTATCCAGCAGTACGTATACTCCCAGAACCACCCGGACCTGTTGGATGGCGGTGTGCCCCAGTATTCCTATCCGGACATGGTTACCCAGATCATACATGTGGGCGACTGTGAACTGCTGGAGCACTACATGGATGCCACGGACCGGGCCAATCCGAAGTGGCAAACCACCGCAAATCGCAGCCTGCTGGCCGGCATGAATCACAACGACAGGTATCCGGACCCGTTCGCCGATATCAAAACCATGCTTGGCTACAGCACCGCCCCGGGTATGACCGAGTGCGTTCCCGCCTGGCGTGGGCTGACTCCGCTGGTGATGAACCCGCTGTTTGGCATGGCCGACAACCAGGAACTGATGCAACCGGACGGCGTTATGAACAACGTTCACTGGAGCCACTACTCGGATGCCAGGAACGTTTACGGTGTGGACGGCAACGGCGAACCGCGCCCCCTGTTTGACAACGTTGGCGTGCAGTACGGGCTAGAAGCCTTGAAAGACGGCAACCTGAACAAGGCGGAGTTTCTCAAGCTGAACGCCAAGATTGGCGGCTGGAAACAGCCCGCGGAAATGGTTCAGGAAGGTTTTCCGTTTATCGGGTCGCTGTCAGATGTGATGGCCAACCCTTCGGCCTTCGACCCCTGGAGTTCACGGAATATGAACCTCAGTCCCGCCGGCGATGATACCCCGGCGCCACGCACCAGGGGCGATCGCAAGGCTATCAAGGCAGCCTACAGCTCTGGGCTGGTGTTCGATGGACAGCTGAACATGCCGGTCATCGACTGGCGGCATTACCTGGAGGAAGTGCTGGACATGCACAACAGCCATCAGTCCTTCTCGGCCCGCCAGCGAATCATCAACCGGATGGGCGATGCCGGCAACCAGGTTATCTGGTTCACCGATGCACGCCCCACCGACTACTCGGACCCTTCAGAACCGGAACCCCGGGAAGAGTTCGACCAGACCTGGATGGCGCTGGACGTACTGCATGAGTGGATTACCAACATTCAGGAAAACCCCGGTCAAAGCATTGCCGAGACTCGACCCAGCGCCGCTGTCGACGCCTGTTTTGAAACCAACGGTGACCTGATCGAATCCGGTGATGATGTATGGAACGGCATTCTGGACGATGGACCGGCAGGTCGCTGCACGGAGCAGTTCCCGACGTATACCACATCCCGCATGGAAGCCGGCGGCCCCATTGAGGGCAGCGTCTTCCAGTGCCGGCTGAAGCCAGTGGCCATAGCGCTTCTGGACGGCACCTACGGAGGCGTCCGCTTCACGAGGCAGGAAATCACCCGCCTGAAAGAGATTTTCCCCAATGGTGTGTGCAACTACAGCGCGTCGCATAAGGGGCGGCACGGCCGCTGAGCGGGATACGCCTCTTCCTTAGGGCAAGGGCACCCATCGGGTGCCCTTTGTGCTGGTGGCCCGCTTTGTGCTTAAGCATAGCCAACCGTCAAAATTTCCCCAGTGACCATGGGAGGACAATAGAGCCATGTCGCTGCTTACATCGCTGATCAAAGCCAGTACCCAGTTCCAGCAAGCCCTGGAAAAGCGCCCGCCGTCTGCCCAGGCCAACGCCTCCGCAAAGCCCGCTGCGCCCGAGGGGCCGGTGTCTGCCACCGATGATCGTTTCACCCTGTCCGAGCGCTCCGGTTTCGAAACCGGCCGCCCCAAGGCCACCAGGCTCTCAATGGCGGAGTACAAGCAAACCGTCGGGCAGGACCTTGCCTATATGAGGGAAACACTGCGGCACAAACTTGCCGAGTACAAACTCAACCCGGCAACCAATGTGGAGATATCCAGGGGTGACGACGGCAACATCAGCCTGGGTGGCGGCATACCGGAACAGACCCGCAACCGGATCGAACAGGACCTGAACAACAGCAAGCCGTTCCGAGAGGCATTCAGCCGCCTCAGCGCCAGCGAACCAACACTGCACTTCGTGGATAACGCCCTCAAGCTGAACAAGGCCTACGGCGTGAATAACTCATTGCTGGACACCCTGGTCAGCGACAACCAGCAGTTCAACGGGCTGCAGGACCTGGCGCACCGCTACGACAGCATGCGCAGAACCGTCAACACCGACCAGGCCGCCGGTTATACAGACCGCAAGAATTTCGCACTCAGCCTGAATACCCGGGCCTGAACCGGTTAAACCCGGAACGGCTCCGGGTCACCCTTGCCGACGCGCGTCACCTCCGGCGCCGGACCTGTCATGTTCACCACGGTGGTCGCCTCAAGGCCACAGAAGCCACCGTCGATGATCAGGTCCAGTTCGTGCTCCAGGGCATCCCGGATCTCTTCCGGATCGGTCATCGGGTCTTCTTCGTCCGGCAGTATCAGCGTGCTGCTCATAATGGGCTCACCCAGTTCTTCCAGCAGAGCCTGCACAATGGCGTTATCTGGCACCCGCATGCCAATAGTCTTGCGCTTGGGGTGTAACAGGCGCCGCGGCACCTCACTGGTGGCGTCCAGAATGAAAGTGTAAGGCCCCGGGGTAAACGTCTTGAGCAAACGGAAGTGGGTGTTGTCGACTTTCGCGAACACACCGATATCCGAAAGATCCCGGCACATCAGGGTAAAATTGTGCTTGTCGTCCAGCTTGCGGATACGCTTGATACGGTCCGCCGCCTGCTTGTCACCCAGGTGACAGCCGATGGCATAGGCCGAATCCGTGGGGTACACAACAACTCCACCCCGGCGCAGAATATCCACAGCCTGGTTGATCAGACGCTTTTGCGGCGTTACCGGGTGGATCTGGAAAAACTGACTCATTGGTTACCCCCGGACGAAAACGCAGGATCATTTTTCGAACCCCCCATGCAGTTCGGGGATTCCGGCGCCGCCTGGCCAGATGCCTCCCATTCCTTCGGCGAGTAAACATGAAGCGCCAGGGCATGAACGCCACCGGCCATCTCGTCAGCCAGCACGCGGTAAATGGACTGATGCCGCTTTACCTTGCCCTGCCCCTCGAACTCCGGAGCCACCAGGGTTACCTTGAAATGGGTTTCCGAGTTCGGTGGCACGTTGTGTTTGTGGCTCTCGTTTTCAACCATCAGATGCTGGCTGTCGAACGCGTTGGTGAGCTTTTGCTCAATGGCTTGTTGTAAAGACATAAACAGGCCTGCTCCTGATTGAATGTGTTATGGAACAGTCTACTACACCAGGCGCTGTGTTACCTTGACAGGATCGGGGCAAAGCGCCATCTTCCGTCCCCACCTGAAAATTGCTTCCGACTTATGCGCCTTTATATTGCTGAAAAACCAAGCCTGGGCCGGGCTATCGCCGCGGCTCTTCCCGCTCCCCATCAGAAGGGCAACGGGTGGATCCGCTGTGGCGAAGGAGACAATGCCTGCACTGTCAGCTGGTGCATCGGCCACCTGCTGGAACCGGCGGAACCCGCCCAGTACGACTCGCGCTGGAAAAAATGGCGCCAGGAAGACCTGCCCCTGTTTCCCGGGCGCTGGGAAGTGCACCCGAAAGACAGCGTGCGCCAACAGCTGAAGGTACTGGAATCGCTGATCCGCAAGGCAGAGACCATTTTCCACGCCGGCGATCCGGACCGGGAAGGCCAGCTACTGGTGGATGAGGTCATTCGCTACGCAGGTGCCACCTGCCCGGTACAGCGGATTCTGATCAATGACCTGACCCCCACAGCCGTTGCAAAAGCCATTGCCACACCAAAGGACAACCGGGAATTCCGGCGCCTGTCCCAGTCCGCACTGGCCCGCCAGCGGGCGGATTGGCTTTATGGCATCAACCTCACTCGCTTCTACACGCTCTCATATCAACAGCAGGGTGAACAGGGTGTCTATTCCGTGGGGCGGGTACAGACACCGGTGCTGGGGCTGGTGGTGGCGCGTGACAACACTATCGGGAACTTCCAGTCCAAGCCCTTCTTCCGGATACTGGCCCATTGCCACGGGGTGGATGAAGACGCCGACCAACAGAGCTTTGCGGCGCGATGGCAGCCTTCCGAAGAATACAGGCCGTACCTGGACGAAGAGGACCGGTTGCTGGATGGCGATGTGGCCAGGCAGATCGCCAATGCCGTAGAGGGCCGGCCCGGCAAGGTCACCGAAGCCAGGTTCCGGGACCGGAACGAAGCCCCACCCCTGCCACTTTCGCTTTCTGCGTTGCAGATAGAGGCAGGGCGGCTGTTCCGCATGGGCGCAAAAGACGTACTGGACACCGCCCAGGCCCTTTACGAGCGCCATCAACTGATTACCTATCCCCGCTCGGATTGCCGCTACCTACCGGAGGGGCATTTCGACCAGCGCCAGAAAGTGCTGCAGGCCATTGGCAAAGTGGCGGCCGAGCTGGCGCCAGCCTGCGAATCGGCAGACCTGAGCCGCCGCACCGAGGCCTGGAACGACAAAAAGGTGGATGCCCACCACGCCATCATCCCCACGGCCAGACAGGCTCCTTCCGGGCGCTTGAGCGAAGCGGAACAGAACATTTACGAGCTGATCAGCCGTTATTACCTGATGCAGTTCAGCGCCGACGCCATCCACCGGGAAGGCAAGCTTGCCATCAACATTGGTGAACACACCTTCCGGGCCACGGAAACCGCAATCCTCACGCCGGGCTGGAAAGACCTGGAAATCCGTCAGCGGGAAAGCCGCCAGGAATCCGCCAGGCCACCCTTGCCCCGCCTGGAAAAGGGCGACCCGATACTCTGTGACTCCACGGAGATCGCCGAGCGTAAAACCCAGCCACCGCAGTACTTCACCGACGCCACCCTGCTGTCGGCCATGACCAACATTGCCCGCTTTGTCAGCGACCCGGAGCTGCGCAAAACCCTGCGGGAGACCGACGGCCTGGGTACCGAGGCAACCCGGGCCGCTATCATTGATACCCTCTTCCGGCGCGACTACCTGTACAGGGACAAGCGCCACATCCGCTCTACCCCCAAGGGCAAGGCACTGATCGAATCCCTGCCGGAGTCCATCAGCCAGCCCGACATGACGGCGATATGGGAAGCCACCCTGGAGAGCATCCGCCGGGGCGAGGGCAACCCCAAACAGTTTATTGAAGACCTCAAGGAACAGATCCGGGGCTTTATCAACAGCCCGGCCCCGGAGTCAGATAGTGCCGAACCATCAGAAGGCCAGCCCCACTGCCCCAAGTGCCGCGCCCCCATGCGCAAGCGGGAGGGAAAGTTCGGTGCTTTCCACGCCTGCAGCCGCTTTCCGGACTGCAAGGGCACACGCCCCATCGAAGATCAGGCGCCGGAAGACGGCACCAGCAGCAAACCGGTGCCCTGCCCTCACTGTTTTTCACCGCTGGTACGAAGAAAAGGAA
>CAZFPG010000049.1:0-13403 GCA_964521055.1 uncultured Marinobacter sp. | reverse complement strand
GTAGCGTTCCCTGGCCTGCTCAAGCTGCCGCTCGGCCTCTTCCCATGGGCGTTCGTGCTGGGTGCGCTCATAGTCCTGGGTGAGTTTGCCCAGCCGGTCTACCTGCTCCTGGTATTTCTGGACGCGGGCCCGCAGCTCGTCGATTTCCTGCTGGTGTTCTTCCCGCTCTTTTTCCAGTTTCTGGTAATCACCGCGGGGCTTACCGGTGGGGGTGAACAGTTCACTCCAGCGGGTTTTGACCTGGTCGATCAGCTCGTCGCCACCGGTGCTGGCCACTTCCCCCACCAGGGATTTGAGTGCGGATTTGAGGTGGTCGCCGGCGTGCTCCACCGCCTGTTCGATGTTCTGGCCAGTGCCCTGCTCCACCCACAGCAATCCCGGCACGCCCCAGTGCTCGGGTTTGCTGACGCCCTTGGCGGAGAACTGGAAGCCAAGAAGTTCCGCCAGTTTTTCCTCGGCTTCGTCTTCGCTGTAGCTGTCGGAATCGATCTTAAGGTCGCAGCGTTTGCGCTGGAGAAAGCTTTTTACCAGGTGCCAGTTTTTCTGCTGGGCTTCGAAATCCAGCGTGATGGTTGGAGCGGCGGCAGAATCGCCCCAGGGGCGAAGATCATCAACGGAACTGGTGCGATAACGTTCGAAGAAGGCGGCGCGAATGGCCCGCACCAGTGTGCTCTTGCCGGATTCGTTGGGGCCGTGGATCAGGTTGAGCCCCGGCTGCAGGTCGTCCAGCACAAACGGCTGCCGGAACTGGCGAAGCTGCTCCACTTGCAGGCGACGGAGTTTCATTCGCTGGCCTCCTGTTTCCGGTCTTTCAGCAGCCCGGCCAGGATGGCGAGCGCATCCCGTGCGGCTTCCGCGTCGTCGTCTTGCTGTCGGGCTCTGAGATGTTCGATCACTTCCCCTACGTATCCGTCTGCCTTGAGGGCGGCAATGTCATCATCAGTGGGCTCGAGCTGTAAGCCGCTGCGATCGCACTGGATACTGCGGAACCTGGCCTCAGCCACGGACAGCGCATTGATCAGCTTCTCTTCACCGGCCAGGGTCACCGACCCCTCCAGGCGAAGATCAACCACGGATGGCTCGGGCAATGCCTTTAGCCTGTCCAGAAGCTGGTCCAGGTCCGATTCAACGGTCAGTGTTTCCCGCCACTGGTGCCATCGGTAGCGGGCAGTTTCCACGGGGGTTACGTCCGGCGCTTGACCCGGCCCGGCTATATTCACGATCAAAGCATAACCGGCATCGTTGTTACGGAACCGTTCCGGTTCGGGCGTGCCGCTGTACCAGGTGCGCTCATCGATCTGCTTGGTGCCGTGCCAGTCGCCAAGGGCGAGGTAGTCCAGGCGGGCCGTTTCTGCACGGTTCGGCAATATGGGGTTGGTGGAGTCAATCTCGTCGGGCAACAGCCCCTGGACGCTACCATGGGCCAGGCCAACCCGGGCCAGGCCTTCCGGGGTATCGAAGGTATTGAAGGCTTCGGTGAGGTCACTGTAGGTGTTGCGTTGCGTCAGAGGGGCGCAGAGGATCGCCAGGCCCTGGGCCTCCAGGTTGATTACGCCCGGCTCCAGGGCAAGATGGACATTCTCAGGCACCGCGCCCAGGCGCTTGGCCCTGGTCCAGACGCTTTCCGCCAATGCGGCATCATGGTTGCCCGGCAGCAATACCCAGGGGCCAGTGAACGCTCTGGTGGCGTTGAACACACGGCGAATGGTCCGGTCGGCAATGGTCTGGGCATCAAAAACATCCCCTGCCACCAGCACCGCATCACACTGGTGCTCGTTGGCCAGGCCTGCGAGTTTTTCAATGGCTTCAAAGCGTGCTTCAACCAGAGCGGCGCCGTCTTCTGTTTCGAAGCGACTGAACGCCCGCCCCATCTGCCAGTCTGCCGTGTGTAAAAACTTTGGCATGCAACCTTCCCCGGATCATTACGAAAACGTGGGCAAGTTTAGCCGGCTTTGGCCTGTTCCCGATAGTCTGGTTACGATGAGCAGCTGTAATGGGAAACCCCACCGAGATCAAACAGCTCTGGCGGCTTCAATCTGCAGTATTGCGCCTCGACCCCTTCTGATTGCTCGGCGTATGGTTGTGTCAATACGTCCTGCAATGTTCTGAGTGGCAGGTAGTTACCCTCGGCTGCCTGCTGATAGGCCGGTACCACCAACCACTCCCGCATCGTGTATTTTGGGTTGACGAGTTTCATCTCCCGGGAGAGTTCCTCGCGCGAGCGGGACTGGTTGCCATTTGCGCCGTCGGTGATGAGCCCGATACGCGATTTCCACTCAGTAAGCCATTGTGACCAGCGTGTGAACAGCGCTTCCGAATCGGCCGCGCCTGACTCATTCGGCGACCTGTAAAAGCTCTTTTTGAGCGGTTCAATGTCCTCAGGTATCGCCGACAACTCACGGAAAAAGAGGGTGTAATCCACAGGTGTTTGCGTCATCAGAGCCATAAGCTCCCTGAAGAGCCCGGCGTCAAACGCGTCAAGCCCCAGCTTCGCTGCCCACATCTTTTCCAGCTCCGCCTGCATCACCTCCTGGAAACCTCTCTCAACTTCCTGGAGTTGCGCCAGATCCTTCTGATGGGCGTGCAATAGGGGTTGCAGGGCCCGACAGAACATCCTGAAGTTTTGTTCGGCGGCCCCGGGCTGGTTCAGGAAGGAGAAATGATGACCTCCACCGGTCCATGGCTGGTAATGGGGATCAAACACCTCACAGAACCCGAAGGGACCATAATCCAGTGTGTAGCCGCCAGCGGCGCAGTTGTCACTGTTGAAGTTGCCCTGGCAGTAGCCGACACGAATCCAGTTCGCAACCAGGGAGGCAAGACGGCCGCGAAACTCGCGGGCGAGCATCACGACTTTTGTGGGAGTGTCGAGTGACTGATCAATAACATCAGCGTACTCCCGATCAATGAGATGAAGCACCAGCTGCTCGAGCTCCTCCATCGCTTCGGGATGTTCCTGTTTACGGGCACGACGACCGAAAAGTTCGAGCTGGCCCACCCGTATGAACGACGGTGCCACCCGGGTGGCAATCGCGACGGGCTCTGCAATCATCTGGTCCGGGTCTGCCAGACGGGAACCCTCTGAATACCACGGCCTCCAGACTTTTTCCGTTTTCGATACGTACAGGCTCAGGGATCGGGAGGTCGGCACCCCCAGCGCGTGCATATGTTCCTGTGCCAGAAACTCGCGAACGCTTGATCTGAGCACAGCCCGGCCGTCGGCGCCGCGGCAGTATGGTGTCCGGCCGCCACCTTTTAACTGCATTTCCCAGCGCCGACCGTTGAAAACACCCTCGAGCACCGACATTGCACGACCATCACCATAGCCATTGCCGGTCTGAAACGGGCACTGCTGGGTGAATTCGGTACCGTAAATAGACAGCGCATAACCACACGCCCAACCGACCTTGCGCATTGGCTCCGGAACATGTGCAAGGTCCCCAGAGAACATCCGGATAAAGTCAGTGGACTGGGCCAGGCTGTCAGCAAAGCCTAATTCGCTGAACAGACCTTCGCTGTGAGCGACGTATTCAGGGGCTTCTATTGGTGTTGGCCTGACCGGCACATAATGCCCCGTGAAGACCTGCCTCGGCATGTGGTCATCGCCGTTTGGATCCGCATCGGGATCACAGTTCAGATTGTCCATCAGCGAGTAGTCTGCCATCGGCGCCAGCTCTTCGAGGCTGGTCACTTCGAGGCTCGTTGTGCGCGGTGAGCGATTCTCCATTGGGGCTTCTCCTGATCAGAAAGTTCCGGAGACAGAAACGAAAAAAGGCAGACCAGTATAATACTGATCTGCCTTTCTTTTATATGGTAGCGGGGGCAGGATTCGAACCTACGACCTTCGGGTTATGAGCCCGACGAGCTACCAGACTGCTCCACCCCGCAATAAACTGGCTGTTGTTTTCGAGGTAACCCCCGATCAACGTGCGCGTATACTAAGGATTTGATAGTGGTCTGTCAATCGATATTTTCAAAGAGGTCCGTAGGGTATGAGAGCTCTTCGTCGGCATTGATGTTGATCATACCGACCGCATCAATGGCTTCCTGAACCGGTCGGAATGAGCGGCGGTGTTGGGTGGTGGCGCCCAGCCTGCCAAGTGCTTCCAGATGCACGGGCGTGGGGTAGCCCTTGTGGCTGGCGAATCCGTAGTGGGGATAGGTTCCATGAAGTGTTGCCATCTCCCGGTCGCGGGTTACTTTTGCGAGTATGGAGGCGGCGCTGATGGCTTCTACCCGGCTGTCGCCCTTTATTACCGGCTCCGACGGCCAGTGCCAGTTCGGGCAGCGGTTGCCGTCCACCAGTACGTACTCTGGCTGGATATGAAGCCCGGCGACCGCCCGCTCCATGGCCACCATAGTGGCACGGAAGATGTTCAGGCGATCAATCTCGTCAGCTTCGCAACGGCCCAGGCTCCAGGAGACCGCCCGCTCGATAATCTGTTCGTACAGCGCCTCACGGCGTTTCTCGGTCAGCTTCTTGGAGTCCGCCAGGCCAGGTATCGGTTTTTCCGGATCCAGTATCACTGCGGCTGTCACCACGGCGCCAACCAGTGGGCCACGGCCCACTTCGTCCACGCCGGCCAGTAGCCTGCCCTGGTAACCACACTCGAAGGGGGGCAAAGGGTGCTTGCTCATGGCCGCTTACCTTCAATCAGTGCCGAAAGCGCAGTTGCAGCCTGCTCGTCGGCATTCTGCCGCAACTGCTCATGCAGGCGGGAGAATGCTTCTGTCAGGCGGGCCCGCTCCGTTTCATTTTCCAGGCGCTCGAGAACGGCCTCACCCAGTGATTCGGGGGTGGCGTCGTCTTGTAGCAATTCAGGAACCAGGGGTTCCCGCGCAAGCAGGTTGGGCAATGCGACATGGGGCACCTTTACCAGCCGCGATACCAACGCAAAACTGAAGCTGCTCAGCCGGTACCCCACTACCATCGGTTTCTTCAGCAACATGGCTTCCAGGGTGGCGGTTCCGGACGCCAGCAATACCACGTCAGACGAGGCCATCACTTCCCGCGAACGGCCCCGCACTATCGTTACTTCAAGCTTCACATCCAGCGTGTCCACCAGCGCACGCACCTGCTGTTCCCGTTCCCGATTGACGCAGGGAATAACCAGTTGCAGATCGGGGCGTTTGCCCTGAATCCAGCGGGCGGCCTCAAGGAACAGGGTGCCGAGGCGCTCTACTTCCCCGCCCCGGCTTCCCGGCAGGATGGCCAGCACCGGCGCGTCCTCGTGAAGCCCCAGCGTTCTGCGGGCGCCAGCGGTATCCGGTGTCATCGGGATACGATCTGCCAGTGGGTGGCCCACAAAGGCTACGGGGATATTGTGCTCTTCGTAGAACCGGGCCTCGAAGGGAAACAGCGTCAGCATGAGGTTGACGGATTTGGCAATCTTGAAGATACGTTTCTGGCGCCAGGCCCAGACCGAGGGGCTGACATAGTGGGCAGTGAGCATGCCCGCATCACGGCATCGCCGCTCGATACCCAGGGTGAAATCCGGGGAGTCGATACCGATGACCACATCCGGCGGTGTTGCCAGCAGGTAGTCCATCAGCCGTGCACGAATGCTGAAAAGCTCGCGGATACGGCCAAGCACTTCCACCAGTCCCATCACGGAAAGCCGCTCCATGGGCACCAGCGAATGAAAGCCTTCGGCCACCATTTCCTCGCCGCCAATGCCCACAAACCGGGCATTCGGGTATCGGCTTCGGAGCGAACGTATCAGGCCCGCACCAAGGATATCGCCGGAGGCTTCTCCGGCCACGATGGCAAAGGTTACCTTGCGGGTGCTCACAACAGGATTTTCAGGATGATCCGTCACCGGGGTGTTCGCTCCCTGGTCAGCGGATAATACCGCGGTCTGCGCCACGAAGGGATTCAATCAACGGCTGCACTTCGGGGATATCGGAGTAGGCTTTTTCCAGCTCTACAACCGCCTGCTCGGTGGTCAGACCCTGACGGTAGATGACCTTGTAGGCGCGGCGAAGTACCAGCAGCACCTCCTTGCTGAACCCACGGCGCCGCAGGCCTTCCACATTCATGCCGAACGGCTGGGCGGACTGGCCGCTGGCCATGATGTAGGCCGGAATGTCCTTGAGCACGATACTGCCGCCCGCACTCATGCTGTGGACACCAATATGGCAGAACTGATGAACCATGGTACCGCCACCAAGGATGGCAAAGTCACCTACGGACACATGGCCCGCCAGCGTGGCGCAGTTGGCCAGAATGGTGTTGTTTCCGATGACGCAGTCGTGGGCGACGTGGACGTAGGCCATCAGCAGGTTGCCATTACCAATGCTGGTTTCGCCTCTGTCCTGAACGGTGCCCCGGTGGACAGTGCAGTTTTCACGAATGATATTGTCGTTACCAATCACCAGTGTGGTGGGTTCGCCGGCGTACTTCTTGTCCTGGCATTCCTCACCCACGCTGGAGAACTGGAAAATACGGTTATTGCGGCCAATCCTGGTGGGACCCTTAACCACCACATGGGACAGGATTTCGGTGCCCTCACCGATCTCTACATCCGGGCCAATATAGCTCCAGGGTCCGACAGTTACGTTGTCAGCCAGCTTGGCAGACGGATCCACGATCGCCTGAGGATGGACTCCCGACCATTCTTTTGTCGCCATCAGACTTCTCTCTCAGCGGTCAGTATTTCTGCCACACAGACGACTTCGTCATCTACCAGTGCGCGGCACTCGAATTTGTAGATTCCACGTTTACCCGAGATCATCCGGGACTCCAGGCAAAGCCTGTCACCTGGCACAACCGGGCGCTTGAAGCGCGCTTTGCTTGAACCGGCCAGGTATTGTACCACGCCGTCCGACGGCTTCCGGCCGACCGTCAGGAAGCCGAGAATACCCGAGAGTTGCGCCATGGCTTCGATAATAAGCACGCCCGGCATGATGGGGTTATTGGGAAAATGCCCGTTAAAAAACGGCTCGTTCAGGGATATGTTCTTGTAGCCCTTGATGAACTGCCCTTTTTCCGCCTCAGTCACCCGGTCAACCAGCAGAAACGGGTAACGGTGGGGCAGATACTCCATGATTTCTTTGATGTTCATAATCATCAGTTACGGCCTCAGCCTTCTATTTTCTTTTCCAGTTCTTTTAGCCGACGCGCCATGGCATCAAGCTGACGAAAACGTACGGCATTCTTGCGCCACCGCCGGTTGGTGTCTGCGCTGGTTCCTGACGAATACACGCCGGGCTCCCGAATATTATTGGAAACCAGGGTCATGCCGGTCAGGTGCACCTGATCGCCGATGGTCAGGTGGCCAGCCACGCCCGACTGGCCTCCAAATACGCAATGGCTGCCAATACGGGTGCTGCCGGAAATACCCACCATGGCTGCCATGGCGCTGTGGTCACCGATACTGACGTTATGTGCAATCTGAATGAGATTATCGAGTTTCACCCCACTGCCAATCACCGTGTCGTCGAGCGCGCCGCGGTCAATGGTGGTGTTCGCTCCAACCTCTACATCATCACCGAGGACCACCCGGCCGAGCTGTGCGATCCGGTGCCAGGCGCCTTGTTCATTGGCAAAGCCGAAGCCGTCCGACCCGATAACCGCTCCGCTGAGAATATGGCAGCGCTTGCCCAGCACGATGTCGTGGGCCAGGGTTACACGTGGGCGCAGCACTGACTGTTCACCAATATTGCACCGGGCACCGACGATACAGCCGGCACCAACCACCGCGTTATCGCCGACAACTGCCTCGGCTTCAACGACAGCCTGGGGGCCGATACTGGCGCTTTGTGACACCTGCGCAGAGGGATCGACCATCGCCGAGGGGTGGATTCCGGGCTGCGGCACTGGTGACGGGTCAAACCAGTGGCTCAGGCGAGCGTAACCAAGATAGGGGTTATCCAGTAACAGGACATTGGTAGGGCACTGATCGGCTACAGACGGGGAAACAATAACCGCAGAAGCTCTGGTGTCTGCAAGATAGCGCGCATAGGAGGGATTGGCCAGGAATGCGACCTGCCCCGGACCAGCCGCCTGAAGCGTGGCCAGCCCCCCGACTTCAGTATCGGGGCTGCCCCTGAGTTCTGCCCCAAGCTCAGAGGCAATATCGCCCAGCCGGTATGAACGCTTTGTCATTGTCAGCTCCAAAAGGATTAGCCGGGCTGGCCATGAGCCGGCCCGCCGTGATCAGCGGTCCAGCTTCTCCAGTAATTCGTCCGTCAGGTTCATGTCGGGCTTGACGTATACAACGGCCTCACTGGGAAGAATCAGGTCAAGGTTATGCTCTTCCAGCAACTCTTTCACAGCCGCATCCACTTCCGGGCGGGCATCTTCCAGAAACTGCTGCTTGCGATTCGCCACTGTGGAGTCTAGCCGCTGTTTCAGGAAATTGAATTCCTTCACCTTCTCCTGAAACTCAGCGCTTATTGTGTTGCGCTCGGACTCATTCATCATGGCACCGTCTTCCTCAAGACGCTGCTGCAGTTTGCGAGCTGCCTCCTGCGCTTCCCTGACCTTTTGTTCCTCAGCGGAAAAGTCCTGCTGCATCTTCTCGCTGAATGCTTTCGCATCGCTGGACGAGAACAGCGCCTGCCGTAAGTCGACCACCCCAATCCGGGTTTCAGCAGCGACCGTAGTGGTCACCATCAGTGCAGCCAACAACACTGCCATGGACATTCGGAACATGATGTTTCTCCTGTATTTCAATTATTGTTACCGCGTTTCCTTTCGCTCTCTGATCAGAAGGTCTGCCCCAGGGAGAACTGGAATATCTGGGTATCGTCGCCACTCTTGTTGTTCAGAGGCTTGGCAAGGCTGAATGCCAGAGGACCGACTGCGGTAATCCACTGGAACCCCACACCGGCCGACAGCCGGACTTCATCCAGTGCCGGGTCAAAGTTCCGGTCGGCATCGAATACCTGCCCGGCATCCAGGAAGAATGCCGTTCTCATTGAACGGGTGTCTCCGGCAAACGGTGTCGGGAAGATCAGCTCAAGGCTGCCCTCCGTCAGCAGGCTGCCGCCGAACGGGTCCGGGTCCGAGAAATCGTTTGGCGCGTTTGTGGCCCTCGGCCCCAGTGAGTTTGCCTCATAACCGCGCACCGACCCATAACCACCGGCAAAGAAGTGTTCGTAAAATGGCATCACAGTCCGCCCACTGTAACCATCACCATAGCCGATTTCAGAACGTGCCCGGAAGACCCAGGTCTGGTTTTCATTGAACGGCTGGTAGAACTCGGTTTTCTGGTTCACTTTGTAGAACGTCAGGTCACTGCCCGGCACGGCAATATCGGTGGACAGGGACACGCTATAGCCATCGGTTGGTAGAACACCACGGTTCAGGGTGCTGCGGCGCCAGGAGCCAAACAGGAAGTAGTTGTTGAAGTCGTTACCCTCTTCCTGAATAAAGTTCCGTACTTCTTCAGAGGTGAACGACCCGGCCTTGACCTTGGAGAGCGTATAACCGAGACCAAAGTTAAGCCGTGTTATGTTGTCGGTAGGGTACCCGAAGGTGACCCGGCCGCCATACTCGTCGAGCAGATAGGATGAAATATCCTGCTCCTCGAAATCCGTTTCCCGGGCGAACACGCTGAAACCACGGCTTACGCCGTCCACGGTGTAATAGGGATCCTGGTAGGAGAAGTTGGCGCTCTTGATGGAATCGCTGACGTTAACGCCAAAGGACACTCGCTTGCCACTACCGAAGAAGTTGTTCTCGGACACATTGGCGCCAAGGATCACACCGGAAGCCTGGGAGAAGCCCACGGAGGCAGAAAGGCTGCCGGTCGCCTGCTCTGCCACGGAATAGTTCACGTCCACCATGTCATCGGTACCTGGAACCGGGACCGTCTCTACGTCCACGGTTTCAAAGAAGCCAAGCCGCTCAAGGCGGGTTTTCGAAAACTCGATCCGGTCCGTGGACGCCACACCACCTTCCATCTGGGTCATTTCCTGGCGCAGTACGTCGTCTCTTGTCGACACATTGCCGTCGAAATTAATGCGCCTGACGTAGGCCCGCTTGCCGGGTTCCACAAAGAAGGTGACCGATGCAGTATCGTCCTCACCCGGCTCCGGCACGGCATTCACGTTGGCAAAGGCGTAGCCTTCGCGGCCCAGGCGCCTGGACAGGGATTCGGAAATTGCGGTCATGCGGGAGCGGGAGAACACGTCGCCCTCTTCGATGGGTATGAGCTCACGCAGTTCTTCTTCATCGACGATGAGCTCGCCCCGCAGGTTGACCTCCGAAACCGTGTACTGGGGGCCCTCATTCAGCGAGATGGCAATAAATACCTGTTTCTTGTCCGGTGAAATGGACACCTGGCTGGATTCCACATTGAAGTCGATATAGCCACGGTCCAGGTAGAAGGAACGCAGGGATTCCAGATCACCACTCAGGCGCTCACGGGCATACTTGTCGGAGTTGGTGATGGAGTTCCACCAACTGGTGCTTTCGAGCTCAAACAGATCCAGCAGGGTTTCATCGTCGAAATCTTCATTCCCGACAATGTTGATGTGCTGTATGGCCGCTACCGTACCTTCATTAATATCCAGCCGGATCGCAACCCGGTTTCTTGGAAGATCTTCAGCGGTTGCCTTTACACGGGCGTTGTAGCGGCCCTGGCTGATATAGGACCGGAGGATTTCCAGCTCAAGCCGCTCCAGGGTGGCACGGCGAAATACCTGGCCTTCCTGCAGGCCGGCGCTGGAAAGCGCATCCATCAGCATATCGGTTTCGATGTTCTTGTTGCCGTCAATTTCAATGGAGGTAATTGATGGCCGCTCCTTGACGGTCAGGATCAGCACGCCACCGTCCCGGCTGGCCTCGATGTCGGTAAACAACCCGGTACGGAACAGGTCCTTGATGGCGGCAGACAGCTCAAGTTCATCAACCGGTTCGCCGATGGATACGGGAAAGGCGGAAAATACCGTTCCTGCGGACACCCGCTGAAGGCCTTCTACCTCGATATCGGATACGGTGAATTCATCAGCCAGAGCCGGTTTCATGGCGGAAGTGGCTACTGCCAAGCCTACAGCTAAACCCAGAAAAGAACGTCTCATTCAATAATTTCGCCTGTTGATGCGCGTAAGGAGTTCGCAATTCTCACAACCGCATCAGGTCGTTGTAAAGTGCAAACACCATTAATGTGAGGATCATTGCCATACCAATACGTAATCCAAAAGCCTGGGCCTGTTCGGAAAGCGGCTTTCTGCGGATCGCTTCGATGGTGTAATAGACAATATGCCCACCATCCAGAACCGGTACTGGCAACAGATTCAGCACCCCAAGGCTGACACTGAGGTAGGCAAGAAAACGTACAAAATCTTCAAAGCCGGAACTTACACTGGCTTCGGCTATCCTTGCAATGGTAATCGGGCCGCTAAGGTTAGTGGGTGAAAGCAGCCCGGTCACCATTTTTTTGATGGCAACCAGGGTTAGCCGGGTATCGCCCCAGGTTTCGGACATGGCATTGGGGATCGCAGCCAGGGGGCCATAACTGACATCCCGCAGCACTTCGTCGGGCCAGGTCACTTCCCTGACACCGGCTCCCACAAGCCCAATAACGGTTCCGTCTTCTGCTTTGTTTTCCGCGGGCGTCACCTCAATCTTTTGCGTGCTGCCATCGCGCTCTACGGTGAGTTCCAGTGGTGTCTCGGGGGCTTCCCGAATAAACGACACCAGTTCGAACCAGTCATCAACCGGCTCACCATCAACGGCAACCACCCGGTCCCCGGACTTCAGGCCCGCTGCCTCAGCTCTTCCACCTGCCGCAATTTCTCCCAGTACGGGGGGAACATCCGGGCGCCAGGGTGTAACACCGAATTCACCCAGCGGATTGGGGTTCTCGTCGTTCAGGCGCCAGCCCTCAAGGGAGCCGCTCAGGGTGCCACGATTGCCATCCCGCGAGACATCGATGGTGATGTTGCCGAACTCACCGGTGCGTTCAAGCAGGCGCATGTTCACATCCCGCCAGGAGGTTACCCGGTGGCCATCAACTTCGTGGATCTCCATGCCCTCGGCAAGCCCTACACGGTCAGCAACACTGCCTTCGCTGACCTCGCCGACAATGGGCGCCACCGTGGTGAAACCCACAACGCTGAGCAACCAGTACGCAAAAATGGCGAAAAGGAAGTTGGCGACAGGGCCGGCCGCTGCGATGGCAATACGTTTTGAAGGCGGCTTGGAGTTGAAAGCCAGATGTTTCTGGTCCTCGGGCACCGGCCCTTCCCGTTCGTCCAGCATCTTCACATAGCCACCCAGCGGGATGGCGGCAACCGCAAACTCGGTGCCATGGCGGTCGTACCAGGAATACAGCGGCTTGCCAAAACCCACCGAAAAACGCAGCACCTTAACCCCACAGCGCCGCGCCACCCAGAAGTGGCCGAACTCGTGAAGGGTTACCAGGATGCCCAGCGTCAGTACCAGCGCCAGTACGGTTTCAACTATCTGCATAGTGTTCTCTGTTGAGTGTGATCAGCCCGCTGTATCAGACAACCAGCCCAAGGATCTGTTCCCGCGCCAGGGAGCGGGCTTCGGCATCTTTGGCGAAAATGGTCTCGAAACTGTCTGCCGGCACAACCTCGGTCGCAGCCAGGGTCCGCTCAATGATAGAGGGAATATCGGCAAAACACAGTCTGCCGGCCAGAAAAGCCGCAACGGCCTCTTCGTTGGCCGCATTCAGGACAGCAGGCGCGGTTCCGCCCTGGTGAAATGCCTCCGCCGCCAGACGGAGACAGGGAAAGCGCTCAAGATCTGGCCGCTCGAAATTGAACTGCCCGACACGGAACAGGTCCAGCGGCGCCACGCCGGCATCAATCCTTTCCGGCCATGCCAGACCATTGGCGATCGGGGTGCGCATATCCGGGCTGCCCAGTTGGGCAAGCACGGAACCATCGGCGTATTCGACCATGGAGTGGACGATACTCTCCGGGTGCACATGCACTTCGATCATTTCCGGCGTGGTGTTGAACAGCCAGCACGCCTCTATCAGCTCCAGCCCCTTGTTCATCAGTGTTGCGGAGTCCACTGAGATTTTCTGGCCCATGGACCAGTTGGGATGGGCGCACGCCTCGGCCGGCAATACATGGCGGAGGGACTCGGCAGAATGGGTCCGGAAGGGACCGCCATTGCTACTCTTTCTGCTCGGCACAGTGAGCGACTAGTGATAATAGGAGGCCTACCGACTGCCGAAACGTACGCACCCCGCCCGCCAGATCGGCGAAATCCCGCTCGGAGATCACATATTCAATGTTGCGATCGGGCGAGCCGGCATCGACCAGCGCCAGCTCCCATTCGGTCGCGCTCTGAAAATGGCTCGATGTCTGGCCCGGCTCGAGCGCGAGCTGACCTTCGATGGCAAAATGATGGGTGATCAATCCCGCCAGCAGCATGAAAAGCATGCCGAGATGGGAGATGAATAGTCCGATGCGCGCCC
>CAZFPG010000048.1:0-13469 GCA_964521055.1 uncultured Marinobacter sp. | reverse complement strand
CCTGATGTATCCGGAACTCGGACAGATTGCACTGATACTCGCGCTGTTGCTGGCAGTGTTGCTTTCCGTGGTCCCCCTTGTGGGCTCGGCGACCGGGCGTGATCAGTTACAGGCCTTCGCCAGGCCCTTGTCTGCCGGGCTTTTTGTGTTTGTGGCACTGGCTTTCGGCCTCCTGACCCACGCCTTCGTGACAGATGATTTTTCCGTCGCTTATGTCGCCAACAACAGCAACAGCATGCTGCCCTGGTACTACACATTCAGTGCCGTGTGGGGAGGTCATGAAGGCTCGTTACTGCTCTGGGTGCTTATGCTTGTGGGCTGGACCCTGGCGGTTGCCGTGTTCAGCCGTCGTTTGCCCGCAGTAATGGTGTCGCAGGTTCTGGCGGTCCTGGGCATGGTCACGGTCGGTTTTCTGTTGTTTACCATTATTACCTCCAACCCCTTTGACCGCACCATCCCCAACGTGCCTGCCGACGGCGCCGACCTGAACCCGCTGCTGCAGGACTTTGGCCTTATCGTACACCCGCCAATGCTCTATATGGGCTATGTCGGCTTTTCCGTGGCTTTTGCGTTTGCCATCGCTGCCTTGATCAATGGCAAGCTCGACGCAGCCTGGGCACGCTGGTCGCGCCCCTGGACAACGGTGGCCTGGGCCTTTCTGTCACTGGGTATTGCCCTGGGCAGTTGGTGGGCCTACTACGAGCTCGGTTGGGGCGGCTGGTGGTTCTGGGATCCGGTGGAGAATGCCTCGTTGCTGCCCTGGTTGTCGGGCACGGCATTGATGCACAGTCTGGCGGTCACCGAGAAGCGTGGCGTGTTCAAAAGCTGGACCGTTCTGCTGGCGATTGTCACCTTCTCACTGAGCCTGCTGGGAACCTTCCTGGTGCGGTCCGGTGTGTTGACGTCCGTGCACGCCTTTGCGTCCGACCCCGATCGTGGCACCTTCCTGCTGGTTTTGCTGGCGATCACCATCGTCTCGAGCCTGACTCTGTATGCATTCCGGGCACCGGTGGTGCACGTGCGTTCCCGTTACGGCAGCCTGTCACGGGAAATCTTCCTGCTGCTCAATAACGTGTTGCTGGTGGCGGCTACGTTACTGGTTCTGGTGGGCACACTTTACCCGCTGGTACTGGATTACCTTGATATGGGCCGGCTTTCCATCGGTGAGCCTTTCTTCAACCTGACCTTCAGCCCGCTGGGTATTGCCGCCGGCCTGCTGCTGGGTGCGGGGATATTCTCGCGCTGGAAGAAAACCGACGGTGGCTGGCTGGGGCGCAAGCTGCTGTGGCCCCTGGCGGTCAGTATGTTGGTCACGGCGGCGGTAATCGCGGGTTATGGCAGCTTCAGGCCCTGGGCGTTCGGCGGTATTTTCGCTGCCGTCTGGGTGAGTGTTGCCACCTTCTGGGATATCTGGGACAAATCCGGCTCGAAAAAAGGCCGCCTTCATGGTCTGAAACGCCAGTCCCGGAGCTACTACGGCATGGTGCTCGGGCACCTTGGCCTGGCTATTGTGATGGCTGGTGCCACGGTTGCATCCAATTATGGCATCGAGCGGGATGTGCGCATGTCGCCGGGCGATACCGCCAGCGTGGGCGACTATCAGGTGACGTTTGCCGAGATAGGCAATCGCCGGGGCAAGAACTTTACCGCGGAGTACGGGCGTTTTGAGGTGGCCGACAGCAACGGCCGGGCGGTTTCAACGCTTTATCCTGAAAAACGTCAATATCTGGTTCAGCGCAATACCATGACCGAGGCCGGGATTGATGCGGGGCTGTTCCGGGACGTGTTCGTGGCCATCGGGGAGCGGGTGTCTGACGATGCCTGGGCTATTCGCCTGCAATACAAGCCGCTGGTGCGCTGGTTGTGGCTGGGGGCGATCTTCATGGCTGCCGGCGGGTTTCTGGCGATTTCTGACCGCCGTTATCGTATTCGTGAGAAAGCATCGGAAAGGCAGGCGTCGACCTCGCCCCAGGAGGGGGACAAGAGCCGCCCGGATCCGGCGGGAGCTGTGTCATGAAGCGGGTATTTCTGTTTGTCCCCGTGATACTGGCCGTGGTGCTGGGTGTGGTTCTGTTCGCCGGAATCGGCAAGGACCCCAATAAACTGGAGTCGGCCCTGATTGGCAAGCCGGTACCGGAATTTCTGTTGACGGATCTTCACGACGAAGACCGGGAACTGACCCGTGAGCTGTTCAAAGGGCAGGTGTCACTGCTGAATGTCTGGGGAACCTGGTGCCCGGCCTGCCGCGACGAGCACGACGACCTGGTCTGGCTGGCTGAAGACAAGGGCATTCGTATTGTCGGCCTTAACTACAAGGACAATCGCGATGATGCACTGGTCTGGCTGGATAAACTGGGAGATCCCTACCAGGTGTCCATCTACGATCCCCGTGGCCGGCTTGGCTTTGACCTTGGAGTCTATGGAGCACCGGAAACCTACGTGATTGATGCCGATGGTATCGTGCGCCACCGCCATGTTGGTGTGGTTAACGAGAAAGTCTGGGAGCAGGATATCGAGCCCCTGGTGAAGCGTTACAGGGAGAAGATCTGATGATGCGCTCCCTGCTGACCGCACTGCTGCTGACGTTGCACGGGCCGTCCCTGATGGCCGAGCCCAACGATGTATACAGCTTTGATTCCCGGGGTGAGGAACAGCGGTTCCATGACCTGATTTCGGAGCTTCGTTGCCCCAAGTGTCAGAATCAGAATATTGCCGATTCCAATGCGCCTATATCCAAGGATATGAGGGATGAGGTTTACCAGATGATGTCCCGGGGGGCCAGTGACGACGAAATTGTCAATGCCCTGGTTGCGCGCTTCGGGGAGTTTGTGCGTTACAAGCCGGAGGTAGACAGCCGTACCATCCTGCTGTGGGCCACACCTGCCATTGTAGTGGGCGTGGGTTTCCTGATTGTTGCCATGATCGTGATTCGTGCGCGTGGCAACAACGAAAACGGCCCCCCCCTGACCGACGAAGAGCGTGCGCGGGTATCACGGATGCTCTCTGAAAATGACTCTGATCGCACATCCTGAGGGTGGGGGCATCCCCTGCTCAGCACCGTAATATCAAGACTCATTCGTTTATAACCGGACTATTGACTGCTTCATGACACAGACCTTCTGGCTCACTGCAGCCGCACTGATTATTCTTGCATTGGCTTTTATCGTTGCTCCGCTGTTTTTTCATCGTTCGGGCCGCCGTGCCGAGCTTGATTTGCGGAACCAGAATCTTCTGGCTTACCGGAGCCGGATGGCAGAGCTGGACCGCGAGTTTGAGGCCGGTGTCATGGATGAAGACAGTTATCGCCAGCTCCGGGAAGAGTTGGCGGGTAGTATGCTGGACGACGTGCCTGATGCTGACCGGGGTGTGCTTGAGTCGCCAACCCAGGTCAGGGGGGGCAGGAGCTCCCTTGCGGTGGTGCTCGCCAGCCTGATCATCCTCCCCGCTGCTGCCGTGTTCCTGTATCAGCAATGGGGTGCACTGGATGACGTTGAGCAGTTTCGCGCCATGCAGGAAATGACGGCGGCAGATGGTGACCGGCTTGGCCAGATGCAGGAGCTCACCGCCCAGCTGCGGGAGCGGCTTGAGGAGAATCCTGAAAATACAGACGGTTGGGCGATGCTGGGCCGGACCTATATGCGCCTGGAGCAATACAGCGACGCAGCCTGGGCTTTTGACCGGCTTGCCGACAGTATTGATGATGACGACCGCGGTAAGGCCGTGGCGTTGGGGCTGTCTGCCCAGGCTCAGTTTTTCCTGAGCCAGGGAGAAATGACGCCTGAGGTTGCCGAGTCCATCGAGAAGGCCAGATCCCTGAACCCTGATGAGGTGAACTCACTGGGTTTGCTGGGTATCTACGCCTTCAGCCAGGAAGACTATGAAGAGGCGATCCGGTATTGGGAACGGATTGTCGAGGTGGCACCGGACCATCCGCAAATTGGTTCCATTCGCCAGGGTATCGAGCAGGCCTATCAACGCCTGGGCCGTGAAGCGCCTGCGAGGGAAGCCGAGGTCGCATCCGGACCGGGCGTTACCGTCCGGGTGGAGATCGATGAGTCATTCCGTGGCGACATTCCGGAAGACACCACGCTGTTCGTGCTGGCCCGCAGTGCTGAAGGGCAGGGTGGCCCGCCGCTGGCGGTTGCGCGCCTGACTGCGGGGCAGTTGCCTGCGGATGTGCGTCTGGATGACCGCTTTAACATGTCACCGGATACCAAACTGTCTGACGCCGGCGAGGTGCGCGTTCAGGCACGGTTGTCCCGTTCCGGCAACGCGCGGCCCCAGGCCGGCGACTGGGAGGGGCAACTGGATGAGCCGGTACCGGTTACCGGCAACGATGCCGAACCGGTCACGCTGGTTATAGACTCCCAGCTTGTTGAGTAGCCGCTTCAGTTTCCGCTGGTTCTCAACCCGTCGGGGTAGAGAGGGGGGAGACTTTCCTCTGTGCTGTTTGAGCTGGCGGCGCCACGAATCCTGATCAGTGTCGCCACCAGGCGGTCCCCGTTCCAGGAGGATGACGTTTGCTGTTCGGGCGTTCCGAATAACCGTTGTTGCAGTTGCTCGATCCCGGCCGCCAGATCCTTGTCCTGCAGGAACCGGTTAACATCCGTAACACTGTAAAAGGTATGGTCCGGGTATCTGGCTTTCATCCAGTTGACCAGCAACTCGGTGGTCCGGGCTGAACCGGCCTGGGCGGCTTCACAAAGGTCTTTGAACAGGACTTTCTCCCGGATGTCTCCCGGGTTCGCGGTTTTTGGCTCTGTCCGGGGTTGTCGTCTCGTCAGCCACCAGGCTGCAAGGGTTGCCAGCCAGATGCCCAGCAATGCCAGCGTTGCCAATCGCCAGTAGCCTGCCTCCGTATCGTTTGAGGGTGAATCTTCTGCTGCCATCCCCCGGCCTTCATCAGCGGTATCTTCAGTCTCGGTTTTTTCGGTGGGCAATGCCTCAATCTGGCCGGGAATCGCTTCAATCCTGAGGCGCCTGGCAGGAATGACAGCCACTTTTTCGCTGTCGCTTTCAGTATCCCACCAGGGTATCCGGATCTCGGGGAGTACCAGTTCTCCGGGCTGAACCGGTACCAGCGCGGTTGTCTGGGCCAACTCTGATGCCAGACCCTCACTGCCCGGTGTTGTTGTGCGTTCCGGCTTTTCCGGGTAGGCGCGAATGCCATCGGGCATTTCTTCGGGGAACGGCGGCAGGGTCTCGGAGGGCAAGCCATCAGCTTGCAGTTTCAGGGTCCGGGTGAGATTCTGGCCCGCCGTCAGCGCCTGGCCTTGGGGCAGCCCGGACTCGTCCAGTTCCAGGTTACGTGCCGGCAGCCAGGTATCGCCGCTGAATTCCGCCGGTACGTCTTTTACGGGCACGTCGAACAGGGTGGCGCTGTCCCGGAGGAATTTCAGCTGGCCATCATTGTTGCGGGCTTGGCCCTCAAACCTGACGGGTTGCAGGCTGAGTTCTCCTGCCCGCTGCGGAAAAATGGCGTATCGACGCTCCACCACCCGGTAGCGCACACCATCCCGGTAACGGGTGTATTCGTTCTGCTTGCCCAACGATTCAACGATGGCATGGGGATGCTCGGGCTCTGACAGCTCACCACGAATCAGGTTGCCGGTGAAGAATAATTTGATGGTGAGGACCAACTGCTCCTGCACATAGACCTCGTCCTTGTCGGCCGACAGTTCGATAAAGCTGTCCCGTGAGGCGTCTTCCTCCTGGTCCGGCGGTGTACCGCTAATAACATTGATTGTGACCGGTTCCGATTCCGAATCCCGGAACCTGAGTGCCGGAATCGTCAGTTTTCCGGTGGCTTTGGGAGCCAGTTGATAGGTCCAGGTAATCTCGCCAATCATTTCATTATTGACGGTACGGATGGAATACTGCTGGTTTCTGGCCAGTATCTCGAAGTCATCCTCAACCTTTTCAATGTCCGGTTTCGGGAGGCAGGACATGTCGAAATCAAACAGATTGCTGAGGTTGATATCAATCTTGGTGCTGCCCTTTACCGTCAGGGTCAGCACCTCGCCTTCGTACAACCGGGTTCGGTCAGGCTCGGCAGTCAGGCCGTTTGCCGCCATGGCCGGCCCCGCCAGGGTTAAAAGCAGCGATATCAGAATAAACGGATGAACTAGCCGGCTTACCATGGTGTATCGCCCTCGTCAGATGGTGTTTCCCTTTCCTGGTACTGCTGCAGGAATTTTCTTCTTAGCAGGCCGCCGGGATTGTCCGGAACACGCCTGAGCCATTGTTCCTGGCCCTGGCTCAGCGGCGAAGTCTCCAGTTCCGCAGGTGACCGGGACTCCTGGCCCTTGCCTTCAGCGCCCTCGGCAGTGGGCTGTTCTTCCTGCTCTGGAGGTTGATCCTGCTCCTGGCTGTCGCTATCCCCATCCTGCTCGTTATCCTGTTGCTGATCATTCTGCTGCTGGTCACCGGGCTGATCGGACGAATCCTGTTGTGGGTTCTGGCTGTCCGAGCCGCCCTGGGAGCTTTGCTGGTTGTCCTGTTGCTGCTGTTCCCCGTCCTGGTCCGACGACTCATCGCCTTCATTGCCGGATTCGTTCTGTTGTTGCTCCAACAGTTGTTTCACCAGGTCACGATTGAATTGGGCATCCTCGTTATCAGGGTCTTTTTCCAGCGCCTTTTCGTAGGCCTCCAGCGCTTTTTCCAGCTCGCCAGCCCTGGCCAGTGCATTGCCGCGATTGTATTCCGCCGAGGGAACATCGGCCCGGGAAAAGGCCTCTGCAGCGCTTTCGTACTCACCTTCCCGGTAGAGTGCGCTTCCCCGCCAGCCCGGGTCATCCAGGATCTGTGCCGCCTGGCCTGGATCTTTTTCAATCAGCTCCGGCGCCCGCTGGTCCTGCCGTGACCAGAGGCTTTCCCAGTCAAAGGCCATGGCCGGACGGGGGGTAAGGGGCAACAGGGTGAACAGCATGATGACCACGGCACCACGGCGCCAGCCGAGCAGTGCCAGCGGGGCTGCCAGCCAGAGTAACCAGTAGCCATCGTCCTGCCAGCGTTTGACGGTCAGGTCCTGGTCGCTGTCCTTCCAGTCCGCGGAATCGATAGGGCGGAGGTCCAGGGCACGAATGTCGTCATCGGTAATGGTCAGCCTGTGACTTTTGCCGCCGGTTTGGCCTGCCAGCTTCTCCATGGTGCCAGGATTGGCGCGGGCAATGACGATGTCACCGTTGTCGCGGATGAAACCCTGACGTGCCAGGGGTATGGGGCCGCCCTCGGTGGTACCGACGGTGAGCGTATTCAGGGCGAAGCGGCTACCTGCCAGTTGATCGGTGATGCGCTGGTGATAACGCTCGCCGACGTCGTCGGCAATCAGTAGCAGCCGCCCGTTGCCGGGTGCCCCCTGCTCGAGCAACTCGAGACCATGCTGGATTCCAAGGTCCGTACGGTTTCCGGCAGCGGGCATGATGACCGGTTCCAGCACGTCCAGCATGCCTTCGATGGTGTTGCGGTCATCCGTCAAAGGGGTGACGACATGGGCATCCGCGGCATAAACCACAAGAGCCGTCAGCGCCCCTTCCCGGGCCTTGAGAATGTCGCGAATCTTGCGTTTCGCCACTGTCAGCCTGTCGGGCTCCACATCGGTGGCCAACATGGACAGGGAGAGATCCAGTACGATTACCAGGCTGTCGTTCTGCTGCTGCAACGGGGTTGGCGCCTGGCGCCAGGACGGTCCCGCAAGCGCAATTGCCAGTGTGACTATTGCCGCCACCGCCGGCCATACCGGGGATTTCCGGGGTGCGCCTGCCGCTCCGGACTGGCTGATCATGGGGCGCAGCAGTTTTGCCGGAATGATCCTGCTCCAGCCGCTGTCACTCTGGTGGTAGCGCCGCAGAAGTATCGGCAACAGAACCGCAGCCAACAGCAGCAGTAGCCATAGCGGGCGAAGGAAGTGAAAGTCAGTCATTACCTGCCTCCTGCGCCGGGTTCGGGAATTGACGTTTGATGCCCGCCAGCCTGATGCCTTGCATCAACAACCAGATCAATGCTGCCAGGCCCGCCGGCCAGGCATAGAGTTCGGTCACGGGCCGGTAATGCTTGCCCTCCAGCTCGATGGGTTCCAGCTGGTTGATGCTTTCGTATATCAGCTCCAGTTCGGGGAGACTGCGGGCGCGGAAATATTCGCCGCCGGTCTGCTGGGCGACCCTTTTCAGAAGTTCCTCGTCCAGATCCCGGGACGGGTTGACCCGGCGGGAGCCGAGCAGCCCGCGCTGGACCATGGATTCGGCGCCAATGCCGATGGTATAGATACGCACGCCGGCAGCCTTGGCAATTTCGGCCGCCTTGTCCGGGGCAATTTCCCCCGCGGTGTTGGCGCCGTCCGTCAGCAGTATGACCACCCGTTGTTCCTGGGGCCGGTCCCGAAGGCGTTTGACCGCCAGGCCAAGGGCGTCCCCGATGGCCGTGGCTCGCCCGGCCATACCAATGCCGGCCTCGGTCAGCAGGGTTTGTACCGTTGCCCTGTCAAAGGTCAGGGGGGCCTGGATGTAGGGCTCGGTACCGAACAGCAGGAGCCCGAGCCGGTCGCCTTCGCGGCGCTGGATAAAGTCATCCAGTACCCGCTTGACCGCCTGTAACCGGTTAATGCTGCGCCCCTGGATCACCATGTCCTGTTCGTCCATGGACGGTGAAATGTCCACGGCCAGCAGCAGGTCGCGACCACTGACGGGCAGTTGGACCTGCTCTCCCACATGTTGCGGCCGGGCCAGGGCCACTACCAGCAGAACCCAGACCAGTAGCAGGACCAGTTGCTGCCAGAGGGGAGTCCGGCTGCCACTGCGGCTGACGCCGGGCAAGTCGGACAACCAGTGGCCGACAGGGAAAACCGGCGCCTCCACTGACTGGGCACTACGGCGACGCAGGCGCAGAAGCAGTGGCAACAGGGCCAATAGCAATAACCAGGGATAGGCGAAGGTCAGCATTTCTGGCCTCCCAGCCACATCCTTGCAAAGCCAATGGCATCCGCGGGTCTGCACGCCGGGGTCGGCTGCCAGGCGCTGTTGACCATGGCCTCGACAACGGGCCGGGAAGCCAACCGGTCTTTTGGGCTGGTCTCAAGCAGGAAGCGGATCCAGGGTTCTCCGGACAGGGATTCCGGTACCCGTTGCGGGTAACGTACCCGGGCGGACTGTTTCAGCAACTGGTTCAGGGCGGCGAACCATTGATTATCTGCCGAGGCGGATTGCTCCAGCCTCTGCAACTCTTTCTTCGCGGCGCGTAGCCACCGGTTCCTGCGATGTTTCCGCCGCACCAGAACGAATGCCAGTATGGTCAGTGCCAGCACAATGAGCAGCAGTATCCACCAGCCCGGTGCCGGGGGCCAGAAGCCTCCGGGTTGTGGTAGGTGTATGTCTCTGAGCTGGCTCAGTGGATCCTGTTCCATCATGGTTTTGAGGCGGTCCTGTTATCCGATGTGACCGCGAGGGCCAAGCAGCGACTGGAGTATCAGCGCTGGCTGGTCGCTGGTCATGACACTGGCTGGTTGTACCCCGGCGGTACGAAAACACTCCCCCAGCGCTTCGGTATGCTGCCGTACCTTCTCGGCATACGCCTGCTGGAAGCGGGGGTTGCTGCTGTCAAACCACACCGGGCCATCCTCACCTGCAATTGCGAAGCGACCACTGTCTGGCAATTTGAGCTCCAGCGGATCAATGACCCTGAGGGCGCTGACGGTATTGTGGCGCGCCAGGGAGCCCAGCAGTCGTGAGGTGTCTCCGGTAATATTGAGAAAATCGCTGACCACGAAAATACGGCTGCCGGTGTGGGCAACCCGGCGTGCCTCCTGGAGCGCGGTGTCCAGATCCGCCGCCGTTTCCTTGGTCGGGTGCAGGTCTTCACCGTTCCGGGAAACTCGCTGTTGCCGTGCCATGGTATCAAGAAACTGCAGCACCGATTTCTTGCGGCGGGCCGGGCGCTGAACGGTTAATTCCCGGCCGTTGAAGACAATTCCCCCCACCTGGTCTCCGGACCAGAGCGCCAGCCACGCCAGGATGCCGGCGAGCTGGGCACTGCGGACCTGTTTGTAGGCACCGGTACTGGCGAAGAAAAGCGATGGGCCAAGATCACATAACAGCAGCACCGGCCGCTCACGCTCCTCTTCGTAAAGCTTGGTGTGGGGTGATTGCCGCCTGGCGGTCACCCGCCAGTCGATGCTGCGTATATCGTCGCCGGGCTGGTACTGGCGTACCTCCGCAAACGCCATACCCCGGCCCCGGCGAGGAGAACGCTGCAGGCCGGCCTGGCGGGACCTTACCGGCCGCGCCGCCGGCAACTTGAGGGCACGGGCATCTGCCTGCAGCCGGATCAGGCTCGGCAGGGATATGTGGGTTGCGGGCTCAGGTGAGGTCATGGTCACGGCAGTCAGGCGGTTACCGGAACGCGGTCGATCAGTCGCTGGATAATGGCATCTGCTGTCAGGCCCTCTGCTTCCGCTTCGAAGGTCAGCAGGATACGGTGCCTGAGCACATCAAAGGCGATGTTACGAACATCGTCCGGACTGACGTAATCCCGCCCCTCCAGCCAGGCGAGGGCACGCGCGCAACGATCCAGCGCAATGGTGCCCCGGGGGCTGGCGCCAAAGGCTGTCCAGCGGGCAAGTTCCGGATCCAGGGTGGCCGGGTCCCGGGTAGCAAGCACCAGCGCCAGAAGGTACTGCTCGACAGGCTCCGACATGTAGATGTCTGAAACTTCATTCCTGGCCTCGAAAACCTGGTCTGCCGTCAGGCGAACTTCCGCGGCAACCTGCCCGCGCCGGTAGTCGTTTCTGGCCAGGTGCAGGATGGCTTTCTCGGCTTCAGCGGAAGGGTATCCGATGACCACATGCATCAGGAACCGGTCGAGCTGTGCTTCGGGAAGCGGATAGGTGCCTTCCTGCTCGATGGGATTCTGGGTGGCCATGACCATGAACAGTCGGTCCAGCGGAAAGGTGCGCATGCCAACACTGACCTGGCGTTCTCCCATGGCTTCCAGCAATGCCGACTGAACCTTGGCCGGCGCGCGGTTTATTTCATCGGCCAACACCAGGTTATGGAAGATCGGCCCGTGCTGGAATTCGAACTGGCCGGTTTCTGCCCGGTAGATTTCACTGCCGGTAACGTCCGAAGGCAGCAGGTCCGGAGTGAACTGTATACGGTGGAAGTCACCTTCAAGGTGATCAGCCAGTGCCTTGATAGCGGTTGTTTTGGCAAGGCCGGGTGCGCCCTCCACCAACAGGTGACCGTCGGCGAGTAGCGCAATCAGCAAACGGTCCACCAGTTTTTCCTGGCCGATGATTCTTTTTGCTAACTGAGATCTGAGCTCACCAAACGTATGCTGTAATGCCATGGGAAATGTCTACTCCTGGTGCAGGCAGGGTTCGCGTAAGTAGTTGCCGCAGTTTTCGCATCTGCGGGGCAAAAATCAAGGCTTTGACTATGCTTATGTGACAGTACGCCGATTACGTTTATTTCACACTCATAGAGGTCGACTATGAATGCGCTGACAATCGCCAGCAAGGAACAGTTTTTTCAGCAGCTGGACGAAGCTTTCGCGGAAAAAATCGCGAAAACCGAAGCGAAAAAAATCAGTGAATTCGCAAAGCAGCATTATGCCCACATTCCTCTCGACGAACTTGTGAGTCGCCGGTTTTCCGATACTTATGGAGCCATACTTGCGGCCTGGAAGTTTCTGCAGAAACGTCGGCCTGAAGAAACCCCGGTGTCTGTGTTCAATCCCGATCTGGAAAGCGACGGCTGGCAGTCAACCCACTCCGTCATTTTCATTCTTCACCCGAACATGCCGTTTTTGATTGATTCCCTGCGAATAGCGATCAATCAGCGAGAGATTGGTACCCACTCGATCCAGCATTCAATACTTCAGGTGGAGCGGGATGCCGGGGGCAAGCTGAAAAAACTCCATCCTCCCAAGAAAAAGGTCGCTGACGGTAACCACGAGGCATTCATTGTTCTGGAAATCGACCGCCACAGCAATCCGGAGGATCTTCGGTCGCTGGAAGAGGTGTTTCAGATCATCCTCCATGAAGTCCGGATTGCGGTCAGTGATTTTCCTCTTGTAACCGAAAAAGTCAATGAAATCAGCCGGGAACTGGACAGCACTACAGCCGGCATCGACGACGAACAGAAGGAAGAGGCCAAGGCGTTCCTGGACTGGCTGGTCAGGGACCATTTTACCTTCCTGGGCTACGACGAATACGATTTCGTCAAGGACAAGAGGGGGATGGTTGTCCGTCGCGTCGAGAATTCCGAACTGGGTATTCTGCGGGTCAATAATGAGCGCCCGGATAAAGTGCGCCTGAACGAGTTGCCACAACGCACCCGGCATGAAATGACACGCACGGATGATATTTTCATTTTCGCCAAGTCGGCCCAGCGCTCACGGGTGCATCGGCCGGCCTATCCGGACTACATTGCGGTCAAGAAATTCAATAGCAAAGGCGAGGTGGTGGGTGAGCGCCGCTTCCTGGGGCTTTACACCTCCCGCGTCTACAACGAGCGCCCGGACGAGATTCCGCTGCTGCGCCGCAAGTTCCAGACCGTGATGAGACGCTCCGGTTTCCTGCGGGCCGATTACGCCGGCAAGGAGCTTGATCAGATTCTCACAGTGTATCCCCGGGACGAATTGTTCCAGATTGAGCCCAGTGAATTGCTGTCGGTTGCCAAGAGCATCCTCTACATTCAGGAGCGCCGCCGCATTGAACTGTTCATGCGGGAGGATGTGTACGGCCAGTTCGTGACCTGCCTGGCATTTTTCCCGCGGGATATCTACAACACGGAACTGCGTCTGAAAGTGGAGCAGGTGTTGCACGACATGCTTGACGCAGAGGATATCGAGTTCGTTACCCATTTTTCCGAATCGGTTCTTGCACGGGTACAGTTCACGGTTCGCGTGCCGCAGGTGGAAAACCGCCAGTTGCCGATCTCCGAGATTCGCGAGAAAGTCATCGAACTTGCCCAGTCCTGGCGTGATGGTCTGATGGAGGCGCTGAATGAGGCTTACGGCGAGGAGCAGGGCAACGAAATGTTCCGCCTGTATTCCGCCGGTTTCCCCGCCAGTTACAAGGACATGTTCTCTCCACGTCGCGCAGCCATAGATCTTGAGCACATCTGCGAGGCGGCGAGCGAGAAGCACCTTGCCATGAGCTTCTACCGTGCTCTGGAAGAAGATGAGAACACCCTGCACTTCAAGCTTTTCTATCCGGATGAGCCGCTGCCACTGTCGGATGTGATGCCGATTTTCGACAATCTCGGTTTCCGGGTTATCGGAGAGCATCCGTTTGAAGTCACCGATCGCCGCGACAAGGCCGTCTGGATTCACGACTTTACCCTGCAGGCCCACAGTGGATTGGCAGTGGATATTCACCGTATCCGCCCTATCTTCGAGGATCTGTTCCGCCGTGTCTGGTACGGCGATGCGGAGAACGATGCCTTCAACCGGTTGCTGCTGTCCTCCTACATGAG